>JAYVNF010000383.1:0-3598 GCA_043758575.1 Rhodoferax sp. | reverse complement strand
TTGCCCACGGTGAAGGTCTTGATGTCTTGGATTTTCATGGGTGCCTACTACAGTCCATTGATGATTTTGTATTCGAGGAAATCCTGCAGGCCAAAGCGGCCCCACTCGCG
The DNA here is from genome assembly GCA_043758575.1 of Rhodoferax sp. Lineage (GTDB taxonomy): Bacteria > Pseudomonadota > Gammaproteobacteria > Burkholderiales > Burkholderiaceae_C > Allorhodoferax. Next base: position 3,488 of record JAYVNF010000383.1, on the reverse strand, counting down.
CCCGTTGCCGCTTTGCTTGTAGCCGCCAAAGGGGTTGCAGTATTCGTTGCCGGATGCGTTCACCGAGACATTGCCGGCGCGCAGGCGACGGGCCACGCGGCTGGCTTTGGCCTTGTCGTTGGTGGAGAGGTAGGCGGCCAGGCCGTAGGGCGTGTCGTTGGCTATGCGAATGGCGTCTTCTTCGTCTTCAAACGGAATCAGGCACAGCACGGGGCCGAAGATTTCCTGGCGCGCAATCGGCATGTCGTTGTTCACGTCGGCAAAGATGGTGGGGCGGGCGAAGTAGCCGACCTCAAAACCCTCGGGGCGGCCGGGGCCGCCCAGCACCAGGCGCGCACCGCAGTCCATGCCGATGCCGATGAAGCGCTGCACGGTTTCAAACTGGCGCCGCATGGCCAAAGGGCCTATGCCGTCGCCTTTTTCGGTGGGCTGGATCACGCGGACCTCGGCGCCGGCCTTTACCGCGGCGGCCACGGCCTGCGCGTACACCGATTTTTCAATCAGCATGCGGGTGGGCGCGTTGCAGCTCTGTCCCGTGTTGTTCATGCAGCGCTTGACGCCACGCGCCACGGCCTTGACCACATCGCTGTCGGCAAAGATGATGTTGGGGGACTTGCCGCCCAGCTCCTGCACCACGCGCTTGACGGTGTCGGCCGCCGCCTTGGCCACGGCAATGCCGGCGCCGGTGGAGCCGGTGAAGGAGACTAGGTCCACCTCCGGGTGGGCGCTCAAGGCAGAACCGACCACCGGGCCGTCGCCATAGACCAGGTTGAAGACGCCGGGCGCGTAACCGGCTTCCTCCATGTACTCGGCCACCAACTTGGCCGAGAGCGGCGCAAATTCGCTGGGTTTCAACACCACGGTGCAGCCAGCCAAGAGGGCCGGGGCCAGCTTGGCCATCACCTGGTTCATGGGCCAGTTCCAGGGCGTGATCAAGACGCATACACCAATCGCTTCGCACAGCAGATCGCCATGGCCGCTTTTCACCTCAAACGGATAGTCTTTGCCGGCTTCCAGCGTGGCCTTGATGTGGCCGGGGCCGCACTCGGCCTGCGAATCAAAAGCCAGGTTCCAGGGTGCGCCCATCTCGGTGCTGATGGCCTGGGCCATTTCTGTGTAGCGGCGCTCGAAGATGGCCTGCAGTTTTTCCAGCATCTGGGTGCGGTAGGCCAGGCTGGTTTGGCTGTAGGCGTCAAAAGCGGCGCGGGCCGCCAGCACGGCGCGGTCGGCGTCGGCCGCGCTGCCCATGGCGACGGTGCCCACGGATTGCTCGGTGGCGGGGTTGATGATGGCGAAGGGTGTGCCGGGCGTTGCCGGCTCGCACCAGGCGCCGTCAATGTAGAAGTTGCAATGTGTCAAAGGAGTCTCCGAAAAATTCAGGCCAGGTAGAACCAGGCCGATTTGGTTTGCATATAGGACAGCAGGGAGTCCTTGTATTTGTCGCGCGAATTGCCGCTTTGCTTGTAGCCGCCAAAGGGCTGCGTCATGTCGCCATCGCCAAAGCAGTTGACCCACACCACACCGGCCTGCAAAGCGCCCACCATGCGGTGCGCGGTCTTCAGGTCGGCGGTCCAGACCGAGGCGGCCAGGCCATAGATGGAATCATTGGCCAGGGCCAGCGCTTCGGCCTCGCTGTCAAAGGCCTGCAGGGAGGTGACCGGACCAAAGGTCTCTTCCTGCACGATGGCCATGGTTTGGGTGGCGTTCACAAACAGCGTGGGCGGCATATAGGCACCGGCTTCCAGGGGCGTTCCGGTTTGGCCGCCCAGCACCATGCGCGCGCCTTGCTCCCGAGCCAGATGGACCTTCTTCAGCACGTTTTGCTTTTGCACCTGGCTGACCAGCGGGCCCATGGTGGTGGCCGGGTCCAGCGGATCGCCCATGCGGTAGAGCGCGTCGGTGCGCGCCACAAAGCGTTCCACAAAATGGTCATGCAGCGAGCGGTGCACCAGCAGGCGCGAGCCGGCATTGCAGACCTGGCCGGCGTTATCGTAAATGCCGCCTATGGCGCGGTCGATGGCCGCGTCCAGGTCGTACAGATCGGGCATGAAAATCTGCGGGCTCTTGCCGCCGGTCTCCAGTGCCACGCGCTTCATATTGCTCTGGCCCGCATAGCCCATCAGCAGCTTGCCCACCACCGTGGATCCGGTGAAGGAAATCTTCTGCACATCCGGGTGCAGGGCCAGCGCCTTACCGGCCTCGGCACCGAAGCCGTTGACCACATTGAAGACACCGGGCGGGCCGCCGGCCTCGACAAACAGTTTGGCCAGGCGCAGGCAGGTCAGAGGCGCCTGCTCTGCCGGCTTCAGGACCACGCAGTTGCCTGCGGCCAGGATGGGCGCGAGCTTCCACACCGCCATCAACATTGGGTAGTTCCAGGGCGTGATGGCGCCCACCACGCCCAGTGGCTCGTGCGTGATCAGGTGCAGGGCCGAGGCGTCGGTGCTGGTGACCGCACCTTCGAGCTTGTCTATGCATTCGGCAAAGTAGCGAATGGTTTTCAGGACTTCAGGCAGGTCGATGTTGAACATGTCAGAGATCGGTTTGCCCATGTCCATGGACTCCATCACCGCCAGCTCGTTGCTGTGGGCTTCCACCAGATCGGCCCACTTCAGCATGACCGCCATACGGGTGCGCGGCGCCTGTTTGTGCCAGCGCCCGTCGTTCCAGGCGCGCAGGCAGGAGGCGACGGCGGCATCGATGTCGGCGCCCTGACCCTTGGCCATTACGGCAATCACCTCGCCGGTGCTGGGGCTCACGCAGTCAAAGCTTTCGCCGGCCTTGGCCGCCACAAACTGGCCGTTAATAAACAGACCGGTGTCCAGGGTGAGGGAGGCCGCCAGTGCCTTCCATTCGGTGAGGGTGGTGGGTGTGTGCATGGTGCTTCCTTGTTCGGCCCTATTCAGCCAAGAGTTCGGTGGGGTAGCCGGGTGCGCGCAGTTCCAGGTTGCAGGCTTTTTCAATCATGCGCACCACCTCGGGCGATTGTGCGCCGCCGCCCATCAAGCCGCGCGCGCGGCGGAAGATCTGCTGCGCCATGCTGCCCAATTCCAGCGGCACGCCCAGCTTTTCGGCAATGCCGTTGACCAGCCCTAAGTCCTTGCACGCCAGGTCCATGGTGAACTTGACGTTGTAGCTGCCCGAGAGCACCAGCTTGCTTTCGGTTTCGTGCACAAAGCTGTTGCCGGAACTGGCGCGTATGGCGCGGTAGGTGGCGTCCGGGTCTACGCCGTATTTGGCCGGCAGCATCATGGCTTCCCCTGCGGCGATCAGGTGGATGAAGGCCAGCATATTCGTCACCACCTTGACGACCGAGGCGTTGCCCATTTTTCCCATGTAGATGATTTCGCCGCCCATGGTTTGCAGGATGCCTTCCACCTGTTGGTAGGTGGCTTCTTCGCCACCCACCAGCACAGTGATTTCGCCGGAGTTGGCCAGGTGCACGCCACCGGTAACGGGGCATTCCAGGACCTTGATGCCTTTGGTCT
>JAYVNF010000382.1:0-3612 GCA_043758575.1 Rhodoferax sp. | reverse complement strand
GGAATCAGCTGGGTGTCTATGAACACCGCTTCGCGGTCAAAAAGATCAATATCGGGCGAGGTGACTTCGCCGTGCACCAGGAGCAGCAGGCCGGCCTTCTGCATGGCTTCCAGGGTCTGGTAGGTCTTGCGCAAATCGGTGACACCAGCATCGCTGTTGGTCGTGGCACCCGCCGGGTAGAGCTTGGCGGCGACCACGCCGGCATCCTTGGCGCGCTGGATTTCGTCGGCGGGCAGGTTATCTGTGAGGTAGAGCGTCATCAGCGGCTCGAACGACATGCCAGCGGGCACGGCCGCGCGTATGCGCTCGGCATAGGCCAAGGCCTGTGCGGCGGTGGTTACCGGCGGCTTCAGGTTGGGCATGATGATGGCGCGGCCAAACTGGGCGGCGGTGTGTGGCACCACGGTGTCCAGCGCGGCGCCATCGCGCACATGCAAATGCCAGTCGTCCGGGCGGGTGAGGGTCAGGGTGTTGATGGGGGGGTCGATTGGAGGGGTCTGTGCGGTCGTCATGCCCCTATTGTCCCCGCAGATTTGCCGCTCGCCAGATGCTCCCACAGCGCCTGGGCCGCACTTTTGTGGGTCTTGCCGCCACCCCGCTGGCCCTCACGTGTGCCTTCCTTGGCAGAAGAACGCTCGCGGTAGGCGCGGATTTCAAGCTTGACCTCCAGCGGCGGCATGTGGGGGGCGGCCGCACTCACCAGTTTTTTGGCGCGCAGCTCCTTGCGGATGGCGCTTTGCGGCAAGAAGGCGATGCCGTGGCCTTCGAGCGCCATGGCCTTCAGGCCTTCGGCCATATCGGTCTCATAGACCCGGTTCAGGTGCATGGCAGCACCGGCTTCTTTGAGCAGCAGCTCCACCATCAGGCCCAGGTAGGCGCCGGGTGCGTAACCCAGATAGGGCAGCGGCGCATCCTGGCGACCGGGTAACTGGAACTGCGGCTGGCCGTTGGCATCCGCCCGGGAATAGGGCGCCACGATTTCCTCGCCCAGGCTGACCATCTCGTAGCGCGCGCTGTCGAGCTGAAAGGGTTGCGATTGGTGGTGGTAGGCGATCAAGAGGTCACAGCTGCCTTCTACCAGGCGCATCACAGCATCGTGCACATTGAGCGCAATCAGGCGGCTTTTGATGCTGCCAAAGTTCTCGCGCAGGCTGCTGACCCAGGCCGGAAAAAAGGTGAAGGCCAGGGTGTGGGGCACGGCGAATTCAATAAAGTCCTGGCCGGCCGAGGAGTGGCCGCGCAGCATGGCGCGTGTGCTTTGCAGGGACTGCAGCATTTCCAGCGACTGGTCATACAGCGTCTCGCCGGCCGGGGTGAGCCGGGTCGGGTAGGAGCTGCGATCCACCAGGTCGGTGCCGGCCCAGGCCTCAAGCGACTGGATGCGGCGCGAGAACGCCGGTTGGGTGACGTGGCGCAGTTGCGCGGAGCGGCTGAAACTGCGGGTTTCTGCCAGTGATACAAAGTCTTCAAGCCATTTGGTTTCCATGCCCGATTATCCGCCCCTGGGTTTGCGCTTGGGCGCGGTCGGCGCAGGCGTGGACGCTGATGCTTGGGTGGGCTTGGCAGGCTTGACCGCCCTGGGGAACTTGGCCACCTTGGCCGGTTTGGCCGGTTTGGCCGGTTTGGCTGGAGGCAGGCTGTCAAAGGTGGCACGCACCAGGGCATTCATCCAGCTGCGGTCATCCCAATCGTCGGGGCCAATCAGCAAATGGGGCCGGGCACCGGGGAAAGGGAAACCCTCTGCAAAGGTCTTCATCAGCCCTTGACCGGCCGCGCTGGGCTTGAGAAACAGTTGCTCGTCACACACCAGACCAACCGGGCGCCCGGCGTAATACAGGCAGTATTCGCCAAACATTTTGCGGACTGTGACCTGCCGGCTGTCGCTCAGGATATCCAGCAAAAAATCCATGGTGCTTTGAGAAGTTGCCATGTGGGTGCTCCGCTTCAGTTACGTCAGTTGCGTCAAGAAAGTGGATTCTCCCCCTCAAATTTACAGGGCGAAACACTAAATGCCGTTTTAGTCAAATTTTTATCAACACAGGAAGCCCGTTTGCTGCCACAGTAGCAGCTAGGTATGGAAAACGATCCTCTTAAACCGCAAAAACAGAGCGCTGTGGCGTTCTGGAAGTCGTATTTCGCCAAATTCAGGCGACGGGTGGAGGACCATGAGCAGTCGGAAACCACGCCTGCGGCCCTGAGCCGAGAGGCCGAAAAGCCCCTGCCCTTTCCCGACCGCAGGCGTTCGCGCCTGCAGCGCAACCCGCGCCGCTGAACGCAAGTGGCGCAGTCGGCACTGGCGGCTCAGTCCGCCGCCACCGCTTCGGCACTTTGCTGCAAGGCCCACATCTGGGCATAACGCCCACTGTGGGCCATCAGTACAGCGTGGGTACCGCGCTCAATGATGCGCCCGGCCTCCATCACCAAAATCTCATGCGCGTCCACAACCGTGGACAGGCGGTGCGCAATCACCAGCGTAGTCTTGTTGTGCGCCACGCTTTGCAGCTCGGCCTGGATGGCACGCTCGTTGGCCGAGTCCAGCGCCGAAGTGGCTTCGTCAAAAATCAGGATGGGCGGGTTCTTCAGCAGGGTGCGGGCAATTGCCACGCGCTGCTTCTCGCCGCCCGAGAGTTTCAAGCCGCGCTCCCCCACCATGGTCTCATAGCCCTTGGGCGTGGAGCTGATGAAGGCGTGGATATGGGCGGCCTTGGCCGCCGCCTCCACCACATCACGGCTGCAGCCCGGGCGGCCGTAGGCAATGTTGTATTCCACGGTGTCGTTGAACAGCACCGTGTCCTGCGGAACAATGCCAATGGCCGCGCGCACCGAAGCCTGGGTGACTTGCTTGATATCTTCGCCGCCGATTAGGATGCGGCCCTGCTGCACGTCATAAAAGCGGTACAGCAGGCGCGCCAGGGTGGACTTGCCGGAGCCGGAAGGCCCGACCACCGCCACCGTCTTGCCGGCCGGAATCTCGAAGCTGATGTCGTGCAGGATGGTGCGCGCCGGCTTGTCTTTTGCTGCACCGGCGCTGCCGGCCGGGTCATAAGAAAAGGTCACGTGCTCAAAGCGCACGCCGGCATCGCCGGCCGTCAGCTGCAGGGCTTTGGCGCCGGGCACATCGGCAATCTCGCGCTCGCGCTCCATCAGGGTGAACATCTTTTCCAGGTCGGTCAGGCTTTGCTTGATCTCGCGGTAGATCACACCCAGAAAATTCAGCGGAATGTAGAGCTGGATCATGAAGGCGTTGACCATCACCAAGTCGCCCAGCGTCATGCGGCCATCCACGACACCTTGCGTGGCGCGCGCCAGCATGGATACCAGGGCCACGGCGATGATGAGCTGCTGGCCGGTGTTGAGCAGGCTCAGGGTGGTCTGGCTCTTGACGGCGGCGCGGCGGTAACGCTCCAGGTTTTCGTCGTAGCGCCGGGCTTCGAATTCCTCGTTATTGAAGTACTTGACGGTCTCATAGTTCAGCAGCGAGTCGATGGCGCGGCTATTGGCCGTGGAGTCCAGCTCGTTCATCTTCTTGCGGTACTGGGTGCGCCATTCGGTCACGGTGATGGTGAAGGCGATGTAGAACACCAGTGCTGCAATCGTGATCCAGGCAAACCA
>JAYVNF010000381.1:0-3613 GCA_043758575.1 Rhodoferax sp. | reverse complement strand
GGCATTGCGCGGTGGACATGGCGCCGTTGTAAAAGTCGAAGGAGAGGCAGCCTATGCGCACGTCACCCTCTTCAACTTCCCAGTAACGCAGCTCGGCCCATTCGCCGTCGGCACGTTGCAGGGGCAGGTCCCACACGGTCAGGCTGGCGGCCTCGTCGGCAAAGGCCAGGGTGGCGGGCAGCTTGAAGGGCGCGTCCGTGCCACAGGCGCGGGCCAGGCGCACCTGGCCTATCCAGATGCCGCCGTCCACGGTGCGGCGTAACAGTGCACCGTCGCGTTGGGCGACGATGCTGCCTGGGGCTATGCCGGCGTTGGCGGCCAATGCCTCCAGCGTTTGCAGCGCCGAGCCGCTGGCCGGGTGGGCGTCAAAGATATGGCAGCTGTGGCCGAACATGCTGTCCTGCACGCCGGGCTGGCCGTCGGCGCTGCGTATGCGCGCCAGGATGTGTGCGGTGCTGTCCTGTTGCCAGTTGATGCGGCGCCTGGTTTGCGGCATGGCCGGGCGCCAATGGGCTTGAATAGAAGCGGAACGTGCTACCTCGGCCTGCTTTTCAACCAACTCCACCGCCTCTAACACCGCCACCACCGCCGAGCGCGTCACCTCCACGCGGTACAAGCTGCCCTTGCTGGACGCCCGCATGGCAAAGCCGGCGTGCGCCCAGACCGGGCCGGCGTCGAAATCGCCGTTGGCTTGCAGGACGGTTACGCCCCACTGCGTCTGCTGCTCCAGCACCGCCCAGTCCAGGGCCGCAGGCCCTTGGTCGCCGGGTGGGCCGGGGTGTAGCACCAGGCACAGCACCGAGCGCCAGACCGATTCGGGAATGCGGCGTTTCAAAAACGGCGCCAGCAGCAGATCCGGCTGGAACAGGGCGCAGGCTTCTTCGGTGACCGAGTCGGCAATGTCCAGCTCCACCGACAGCGTGTGGCCGCGCGCTTGCAGCTCGGCGTACAGGCGCTGCGAGAGGCTGTTGAAGCTGTGGCACAGCAGGAGAATACGCATGGGGTTATCAGTGAAAAAATCAACAAATACGCGGCAGCTGCTCGCCACTCAGCCAGTCCACCACTCGCCGCCCGCCAAAGCTGGTGTTCATCTGCACGAAGTGGTGCGCGTCTTCGGTCACCACGCCAATCCGCACCGCCTGTGCGCCCAGGGGATGCGCCCGCATGGCGGCCAAAACGGCAGCGGCTGATTCGGGCGAACAAATCGCCACCAGCTTGCCTTCGTTGGCCACATACAGCGGGTCCAGCCCGAGCAGCTCGCAGGCCGCTTCCACCTGGGGGGCGACGGGAATGGCGGCTTCTTCCAGCACCATGCCGACACCCGACTGGCCGGCGATTTCATTCAAGGTGGTGGCCAGGCCGCCGCGTGTGGGGTCGCGCAGCACGCGCACACCGCCGGGTGCGGCTGCCAGCATGGCCGCTACCAGGGTGTGCAGGGCGGCGGTGTCGGACTCGATGGTGGTTTCAAACTCTAGCGATTCACGCTTGGACATCACCGCCACGCCGTGGTCGCCAATCGTGCCGGAGAGCAGCAGCACATCGCCCGCGCGCGCATTGCGCCCCGAGATGTGCACGCCCTCGGCCACCACGCCCACGCCGGTGGTGCTGATGAAGACGCCATCGCCCTTGCCGCGTTCCACCACCTTGGTGTCGCCGGTGATGATGGGCACACCGGCCTCGCGCGCGGCCGCCGCCATGCTGTCCACAATGCGCTTGAGCTCGGACAGGGCAAAGCCCTCTTCCAGAATGAAGCTGGCCGAGAGGTACAGGGGCGTGGCACCCAGCATGGCCACATCGTTGACGGTGCCGTGCACGCTCAGGGCACCCACATCGCCGCCGGGGAAAAACAGGGGCGACACCACATGGCCGTCGGTGGCCATGACCATGCGCGCACCGCTTGGAATGGGGAAGCTGGCGCCGTCATCGCCCTGGCGCAAAAACGGGTTGTCAAAGGCGGCTAAAAACAACTCTTCGGTGAGCTGCGCGGCCGAACGGCCACCGGCGCCGTGTCCCATGTCGATGCGGCCGTGTTTGATGTCCAGCGGGCGGATGTAGTTTTTCTTGCTCATTGGGTCACTCAAACGGAGGCAGGTGCAGACACAGTTTCAGACACAGGCGTTGACACAATGGCGATGTCCCGGAAGCGCCCATAGGAGTAGTGCGCCGCACACGCCCCTTCGCTGGACACCATGCAGGAGCCCACCGGGTTTTCCGGGGTGCAGACGGTGCCGAAGATCTTGCAGTCCGTGGGTTTTTTGACGCCACGCAAAATTGCGCCGCACTCGCAGGCCTTGTTGTCCGCCACCGGTTCATACGTCAAGGCAAAGCGCCGCTCGGCATCGAATGCGGCAAAGGCCGGGCGGATTTTCAGGGCGCTGTAAGGCACCTCGCCCAGGCCGCGCCACTCAAAGCTGGTGCGCAACTCAAACACCTCGCTCACCAAAGACTGCGCGTTCTGGTTGCCCTCGCGCGTGACCGCGCGGGTGAATTCGTTCTCTACCTCGAAGCGGCCTTCGTTGACCTGGCGCACCAGCATCAGTACGGCCTGCACCACGTCCAGTGGCTCGAAGCCGGCTATCACCACCGGCTTGCGGTACTCGTCGGCAAAGTGTTCATAGGGGGCCGAGCCAATGACGATGCTCACATGCGCCGGGCCAATGAAACCGTCTATGGGCACGGTGCCGAATTGCCGCACCTCGGGTGACTCCAGGATGTGGGTGATGGCCGAGGGTGTCAGCACATGGCAGCACAGCACGCTGAAATTCTCCAGCGCCTCGCGCTGTGCATCGCGAATCACCAGGGCCGTGGGCGGCGTGGTGGTTTCAAAGCCGATGGCAAAAAACACCACCTGGCGCTCCGGGTTCTGGCGCGCAATGGCGAGCGCGTCGGCGGCCGAGTAGACCATGCGGATATCGCCCCCGCGCGCCTTGGCCTTGATCAGCGAGAGGCCGTTGGAGGCCGGCACGCGCAGGGTGTCGCCATAGGTGCAGACGATGACGTCACGCTCCAGCGCCAGCATGATGGCCAGGTCGATGCGGCCTATGGGCAGCACGCACACCGGGCAGCCCGGGCCGTGCACCATGCGTACATTGGCAGGCAGCAGCTCGGCAATGCCGTAGCGCGAGATGGCGTGCGTGTGGCCGCCACAAAACTCCATGAAGCTGTAGTTGCGCTCAGGCTGCACCTCAGAGGCAATGCGCTCGGCAATCTTGCGGGCCAGCTCGCCGTCGCGGAATTCGTCTATGTATTTCATGCCGTCACCTTGTCGTGTGCTGCAGCGTCCTGTGCGGCCAGGGCCGCCATCTCGCCAAACAGGGCCAGCGTGCGCGCCGCCTCTTCGGGGTCTATGCGGCCTATGGCGTGTCCCACGTGAACAATCACGTAGTCGGCAACGGCCACGCCGCTGACCAGGGCGATGGAAATGGCTTTGCGAATACCGCCCAGATCGACAATCGCCTGGTCATGGGGCAAGAGCTCCACCACGCGGGCGGGAATGGCTAAACACATAAGAGGCTTTCGTGGAGTTGGTGTGCGGCCACCCAGGCCTGGCCCAGGGCCAGACCGGCGTCACCGCAGGAGTATTTGTTTGCCTGCAGTACACGCAAGTCCCGGG
>JAYVNF010000380.1:0-3616 GCA_043758575.1 Rhodoferax sp. | reverse complement strand
GCCGCGCTCGCGCAGACGTTGCGCTGACAGCGGCATGGGCAACAAGCAGTCGGCGCTGTCCAGGGCCGGCTCCACCCAGGGAGCGCTGCGCAGCAGGGTGGCCAGGCTGTGGGCCCAGCCGCTGTTCTGCTGGAACTTGAACTGGCCAATCAGGCCGGCCCACGGGTAGTCGTAAGGCAGCGCCGCCAGCGTCTGGTCCGCTGGCGGTGCCCGCAGCACACAGGCGCCACATTGCCGCATGCCGGTCAGCACCGGCAGGGCACAGCTGCGACAGCGCGGCACCGGTTGCGCAAAGCGCTGCACGCAGTCGTCACACACCGGGCGCGCCGGCCAGGCATGGCAGACCGCGCACTGGCTGGGCAGGCCCTGGCTAAGCCCTCGTAACAAGTGGCGAAACATGGCGCCAATATACTGGCCCCTCCCTTTTTGCAAAGCATGAATACCCAGCGCCCCCCCACCATCGATACGCAGGCCGCCAGTCGCTGGTCGCAGCAACTGCCCACTGTGTCGCCCTGGCTGCATGAAGAAGTGGCGCGGCGCATGGAGAGCCGGCTGGAATACATCGTGCGCACACCTGCGAGCTGGCTGCACTGGGCGCCGCTGCAAGGGGGGCGCCAGGCGCATGCGCTGCTGGCCAAGCGCTATCCGCAGGCGCAGTGCTTTGTGCAGGAGGGTACGTTGGAGCAACAGCAACTGGCGCGCCAGGAATTCGCCCAGGCCTGGTGGAAGCCGCTGCGCTGGTTGGCATCCGCTGTGCAGGTCACCCCGCCAGCGCAGCCGGTGCAGCTGCTGTGGGCGAACATGGCCTTGCACATGGAGGCCGACCCCCAGGCCCTGATCCAGCGCTGGCACGCGGCCCTGGCCGTGGATGGTTTTTTGATGTTTTCCTGCCTGGGGCCCGATACCCTGCGCGAGCTGCGCCCACTCTATGCCCGACTGGGCTGGCCGGCACCCAGCCACGAGTTCACCGATATGCACGATTGGGGCGATATGCTGGTGCATGCCGGTTTTGCCGAGCCGATCATGGACATGGAACGCATCACCCTGAGCTATTCCTCGGCCGATGCGCTGTTGCAGGAATTGCGCGGCCTGGGGCGCAACCTGCATCCGCAGCGCTTCGCTGGCCTGCGCGGGCGGCATTGGCGTGCGGCCCTGTGCGCGGCATTGGAGCAGGAGTTGCGCGGCCCGGATGGACGCCTGGAGTTGAGCTTTGAAGTGGTCTACGGGCACGCCTTCAAACCCCGGCCAAAGCTGACAGTTGCGTCAGAAACCAGGGTCCCTTTGGAAGAGATGCGAAGGACTTTGCGCCAGATCAAGCCATGAAAGCAGGACTATCTGATGCAGGCGCTTGACATAGCCTTGCGAACGTAATGGTGCAGTAAAGCGCTGGGCTACAATCGCCCTCAAATAAAGTCTGGCACAGCGATGTGATTTGCCCTCGGCTCTGACCGCAGGTTCCAGCAACTGAGACGAAATACCGAAGCAATATAGAGGTAAGAACGATGAAGAGCGTTTTCAATGGGCTGGCTTCCTGGATGTTGTCAGCGGCCGTTTGGGCTGGTACTGGCGTGTTCTCGTTGGCACATGCGGTCTCCGATCTGCCCGGCGGACCGGGTGTCAACCAGCTGAATCTGACCCCCGGCGTCACCCGCATTTCGGCGGACCAGGCCTGGCTGCACTGGTTCATGCTGATTGTCTGCACTGTGGTCTTTCTGGCGGTGTTTGCCGTCATGTTTTATTCCATCTGGAAGCACCGCAAGTCGCAAGGCTACAAGGCGGCACTGTTCCATGAAAGCGTGGTGGTGGAAATTGCCTGGACCCTGGCACCCTTCATCATCGTCGTCGCCATGGGCCTGATGGCCACCAAGACCGTGGTTGCCATGAAAGACACCACCAATGCCGACCTGACCATCAAGGCCACCGGCATGCAGTGGAAATGGGGCTATGACTACCTCAAGGGCGAGGGCGAGGGCATTGGCTTTGTCTCGACCCTGGACCCCGTGCAGCGTGAAATGTCCAACAACGGCGGCCCCAAGAAGGGCGAGGTGGTGGAAGACTACCTGCTGAAGGTTGACAACGCCCTGGTCGTTCCCGTGGACAAAAAAATCCGCATCATCACCACCGCCAACGACGTGATCCACGCCTTCATGGTGCCGGCTTTCGGTATCAAGCAGGACGCGATTCCCGGCTTTGTGCGCGACACCTGGTTCCGCGCCGAGAAGACTGGCGATTTCTACGGCCAGTGCGCCGAGCTCTGCGGCAAGGAGCACGCTTACATGCCCATCCACGTGAAGGTGCTCTCGGCCGCTGACTACAGCGCCTGGGTTGCGGTAGAGCAAAAGAAGATGGCTGCCAAGCAGGACGATCCGACAAAAGTCTGGGCTCTGGATGACATTCTGGCCCGCGGTGAGAAGGTTTACAACGCACCGGGTTCTTGCGTCTCCTGCCACCAGGCCAATGGCAAGGGTGGCGGCACGGTCAAGCCACTGGACGGCGCGGCCGTGGTGCTGGACGAAGACAAGAGCAAGCAAATCCATGTGCTGCTCAACGGCCAGAACAACGGTGCCATGCCGTCCTGGAAGAGCCTGAGCGATACCGACATTGCCGCTGTCATCAGCTACACCAAGAACCATTGGTCCAACAAGACCGGCCAGCTGGTGCAGCCCGCCGATGTCCTGGCCTTGCGCAAATAATTGCCCCACGGCAATTAACGCAAGACCCCCAGAAGTGAATTGAGAAGGAAGAAATAAATGAGCGCAGTTCTCGGCCACCACGACCACGCCCATGGCCACGATGATGGGCACCATGACGACCACCACGCCCCCACGGGCTGGCGCCGTTGGGTGTTCGCCACCAACCACAAGGACATCGGTACCCTGTACATGATGTTTAGCCTGACCATGCTGATGATCGGTGGCGTGTTGGCCCTGCTGATCCGCGCCGAGCTGTTCCAGCCTGGCCTGCAGTTCGTCAACCCCGAGCTGTTCAACTCGCTCACCACCATGCACGGCCTGATCATGGTGTTCGGCGCCATCATGCCGGGCTTTGTGGGCTTTGCGAACTGGATGATTCCGCTGCAAATTGGCGCGGCCGACATGGCCTTCGCCCGCATGAATAACTTCAGCTTCTGGCTGATGATTCCCGCTGGCCTGATGCTGGCTGGTTCCTTCTTCATGCCCGGTGGTGCACCCGCTGCCGGTTGGACCCTTTACGCACCGCTGACCCTGCAAATGGGCCCGTCCATGGACGCTGGTATTTTTGCCATGCACATCCTGGGTGCGTCTTCCATCATGGGCTCGATCAACATCATCGTGACCATTCTGAACATGCGCGCGCCCGGCATGACGCTGATGAAGATGCCCATGTTCGCCTGGACCTGGCTGATTACTGCCTACCTGCTGATCGCTGTGATGCCCGTGTTGGCTGGTGCCATCACCATGACGCTGACCGACCGCCACTTTGGCACCAGTTTCTTCAATCCCGCCGGCGGCGGTGACCCGGTGATGTACCAGCACATTTTCTGGTTCTTCGGCCACCCCGAGGTGTACATCATGATCTTGCCTGCCTTCGGCATCATCAGCCAGATCGTGCCGGCCTTTGCCCGCAAGCGCCTGTT
>JAYVNF010000379.1:0-3620 GCA_043758575.1 Rhodoferax sp. | reverse complement strand
GGTCCAGGCGCTTTTGCAGGTCTTGCGTCAGCACCCGGGTGAGCTTGACGCCGGCACCGTCGCTGGTGGGCTGGCCGCTGACCAGGCGCTCGACCTGGCGCAGCGTGGGGGTGGCGATGGAGGTGGTGGCGGCCGTGGTGCTCATGGGCGTATCTCCTGCGGTGGGTGGGGTTTGTGGCTCAGGCGGCGGCGACCGCGTAACCCTCTTCGGCAATGGCCTGGGCCAGGGTGTCGCGTGGCTGTTCGGAGGCCACTTCTACGCGGTTCTGGCTGCGGTCTATTTGTACCTGGGCTTGGGGGTCGGCTTGCAACAGAGCGCGGGTAACGGCTTTTTCGCAGTGGCCACAGGTCATTCCGGTGACGGTAAAGGTTTGCTTCATGGGAACTCCGTGCAGAGGGGTTGGGGATAGGTGCATAGTGTGAACCTCTTCACGGTAAGAAGTTGGGGACAGGTTGGCATGAATCAAGAAACGGCACTTTCAATCGACATTGGCATAGGCGGCATGACCTGCGCATCCTGCGTGGCGCGTGTGGAGCGTGCGCTGAAAAAAGTTCCGGGCGTGGCACAGGCCACGGTGAACCTGGCGACCGAGTCAGCGCGCGTGCAGTTGCTGGCGCCGGCCGGTGGGCCGGCCCAGACTCAGGGCGGCGTCGGCATGGATGCGCGCCTGCGCCGCGCCGTGCGCGATGCTGGTTACGAGCCGCGCGCGGCCGACACCCTGATGGATGCGCCCGAGCCTTCGCGCTGGGCCGGTTTTGCACCGATTGCCCTGGGCTTGGCGCTGTCGGCGCCCCTGGTGCTGCCGATGGTGCTGGAGTTGCTAGGCACCCACTGGATGCTGCCTGCCCTGTGGCAATGTGTGCTGGCTACGCCGGTGCAGTTTGTGCTGGGTGCGCGTTTCTATAAAGCCGGCTGGAGCGCCCTGAAAAATTTCAGCGGCAATATGGATTTGCTGGTGGCGATAGGCACCACGGCGGGATGGGCCTTGTCGGTGTGGCTGTGGCTCACGGCGGCGCCCGGGGCCATGCCGCATCTGTACTTTGAGGGCTCGGCACTGGTGGTGACCCTGGTATTGCTGGGCAAATGGTTGGAGGCCGGTGCCAAGCGCCAGACCACCTCGGCCATCCGCGCCCTGCACGCCCTGCGACCTGACGTTGCGCACCTGCTGGGGCCGGACGGTGAAGTGGATGTGCCGGCCCAGGAGGTGCTGGTGGGCGACCTGCTGGTGGTCAAGCCAGGCGAGCGCTTTGCTGCGGATGGTGTGCTGCAGGAGGGTGCCACCCAGGTCGATGAATCCATGCTGACTGGGGAGGCGCTGCCGGTGGCCAAGGAGGTGGGCAGCCTGCTCACGGCTGGCTCCATCAATGGCGACGGCCGGGTGCGCATGCAGGTGCGCGCCGTGGGGGCGGACACCACGCTGTCGCACATCATCCGCCTGGTGGAAGACGCGCAGGCCGCCAAGGCACCTATCCAACGTTTGGTGGACCAGGTCAGCGCCGTGTTTGTGCCGGTGGTGCTGGCCATTGCCCTGGCCACCCTGCTGGGCTGGTGGCTGAGCGGCCACAGCTTTGAGTTGGCGCTGATCAATGCGGTGGCGGTGCTGGTGATTGCCTGCCCCTGTGCCCTGGGTCTGGCCACACCGGCGGCCATCATGGCCGGCACCGGGGTGGCGGCCAAGTACGGCATTTTGATCAAGGACGCCGAGGCGCTGGAGCGGGCGCACCAGGTTGATACCGTGGTGTTTGACAAGACCGGCACCCTGACCGTGGGCAAACCCACCCTGAGCACATTTGCCTGCGTGCCTGGCCTGGTGCCGCAAGCCGGGGATGCGGTGACGGCAGCGGCGGCTGACCCGCAAGCCGCTACGCTGCTGCAGCTGGCGGCCAGTCTGCAAAGTGGCTCGGAACATCCGCTGGCGCGTGCGGTCACGACCGCAGCGCGTACGCAGGGCCTGGGCCTGCTGGGCTTGAGCGAGGTCAGTGCCGTGCCCGGGCGTGGCCTGCAGGGCCGGGTGCAGGACCGTGCGCTGTTGCTGGGCAGCCTGCGCTGGATGGAGGAGCTGCAGGTGGACACGCGTGCACTGGCGCATCAGGTGCAGCAGTGGCAGGCGCAAGGGGCCACCGTGTCAGCCCTGGCCGAGCGGCTCCAGGGTGCGGGCGGCGGTGCGCCAGTACTGCTGGCCCTGCTGGGCTTTGCCGACCAGCCCAAGCCTGCCGCCAAAGAGGCGCTCGCCACCTTGCGCGGGCGCGGCCTGCGCCTCTTGCTGCTGTCGGGCGACAACCGGGGTGCGGCCGAGGCCATGGCGCGCCAGCTCGGCTTGCAGGTGGAAAATGGCGAGGTCATGGCCGAGGTGTTACCGGGCGACAAGGCGGCGCAGATCTTGCGTTTGAAGGCCGCCGGCCACACCGTGCTGATGGTGGGCGATGGGGTGAATGACGCTCCGGCCCTGGCCGCCGCCGATGTGGGCATGGCCATGGCCAATCCGGAGGGCGGCGGCACCGATGTGGCGATGCATGCGGCCGGCATGACGCTGATGCGCGGCGACCCGCTGCTGGTGGCAGCGGCGCTGGACATTTCGGCGCGCACCGTGCGCAAGATCCGGCAAAACCTGTTCTGGGCCTTTGCCTACAACGTGGCCGGCATTCCACTGGCGGCCCTGGGCTTTTTGAACCCGGTGTTGGCCGGTGCCGCCATGGCCCTGAGCTCGGTCAGCGTGATGGCCAATGCGCTGTTGCTCAAGCGCTGGAAGCCCTGAAGCGGCCTGTAAAAGGTGGGCCCGGGAGGGCGGTTGACCTGTATCAAAACCATGCTGGAAACCTTGTGAGAGCCTGTGGCGACACAGAGGAGATAGGCCATGGCCCACAGCAGCTTGCAAACCATACGCGACGAGCACAAGACACTGGCGGCGATGCTGCACGCGCTGGGGCAGCTGATGGAGCGCGGGCCGGGGGACACGCCTGAGCGCTATTTCGACGTCATGCGGGCCACGCTGTTTTACATCGATGAATTTCCCGAACGCCTGCACCACCCCAAGGAGTCGCAGCTGCTGTTTCCCCAGCTGTTGCGGCTGGCGCCACAGGCCCAGCCGGTGCTGGCTCGGCTGGAGCAAGAGCATGCCGACTGCGAGCGCAGGATTCGCGAGTTGCAGCACTTGCTGCTGGCGTGGGAGCTGCTGGGGGAGTCGCGCCGCCAGGCCTTTGAAGGTGCCGCCCGGCTTTATCTGGAGCGTTATCTGCAGCACATGCAGACCGAGGAGCGGGAGGTCCTGCCGCTGGCCGAGCAGGTGCTGACAGCGCCCGATTGGGCGGCACTGGACGCCGCCTTTGCCCGCAACTGTGATCCCCTGAGTGGCAAATACCCGCGTGACCCGCTGTATGACCGCCTGTTCACCCGCATCGTCAGAGGTGCTGCGGCGTAAATAGCCTGCCCCCATGATCGCCCACCACGGGTGGCTTTCTGCCCCGTGCCCCACAATGCGGCCACTGTGCAAAATCAACCCCTTCCCGTGCATCCTCCCTTAGGCCAGTTGACGGCCCTGGCGCTAGCCCTGGCGCTGGGTGCGGCCGTCTCCCTGGGCATCACCCGTTTTGCCTACGGCCTGTTGCTACCAGCCATGCGT
>JAYVNF010000378.1:0-3631 GCA_043758575.1 Rhodoferax sp. | reverse complement strand
TCATGGAAAAGGGTACCTGGACCCTGTTCTCGCCCTCCAACGTACCGGATTTGCACGACCTGTTTGGCGCCCCGTTCGAGAAGGCTTATGTGGCCTACGAGGAAAAAGCCGCACGCGGCGAAATCACACCCAGCCGCACGGTGCAGGCGGCCGACCTGTGGCGCAAGATGCTGACCATGCTGTTTGAGACCGGCCACCCCTGGATCACCTTCAAGGACGCCTGCAATGTGCGCTCGCCCCAGCAGCATGCTGGTGTGGTGCACTCCTCCAACCTGTGTACCGAAATCACGCTCAACACCTCGGACACCGAGACCGCGGTGTGCAACCTGGGCTCGGTCAACCTGCTGCAGCACCTGAAAGAAAGCGAGCACGGCAGCAATGGCAAGGTGCTGGACCATGACAAGCTCAAGCGCACCATCACGACGGCCATGCGCATGCTGGACAACGTGATCGACATCAATTACTACGCCGTCAAGAAAGCGCGCGACTCCAACCTGCGCCACCGCCCGGTCGGCCTGGGTCTGATGGGCTTCCAGGACAGCCTGTACGCCCTGCGCATCCCCTACTCGTCGGATGCGGCCGTGCAGTTCGCCGACAGCTCCATGGAGGCGATCTGCTACTACGCCTACTGGGCCTCCACCGAGCTGGCCCGCGAGCGCGGCAAGTACTCCAGCTACAAGGGCTCCTTGTGGGAACAGGGCGTACTGCCGCTGGACACGCTGGACATGCTGGCGGAAGCCCGCGGCGGCTTTGTTGAAGTGGACCGTTCGTCCACCCTGGACTGGGACGCATTGCGCAAAAAGATTGCCGCTGACGGCATGCGCAACAGCAACTGCGTGGCGATTGCGCCCACGGCCACCATCTCCAACATCATTGGTGTAGACGCGTCGATCGAGCCCTGCTTTGGCAACCTCTCGGTAAAGTCCAATCTGTCGGGCGAGTTCACCGTCATCAACAGCTACCTGGTGCACGACCTCAAGCGCTTAGGGCTGTGGGACGACGTGATGGTGATGGACCTGAAACACTTCGATGGCTCGCTGCAACCGATCGACCGCGTGCCGCAGGAAGTCAAGCAACTCTATGCCACCGCTTTTGAAGTCGAAACCCGCTGGCTGGTGGAAGCCGCAGCACGGCGCCAGAAGTGGATTGACCAGGCCCAGTCGCTCAACATCTACATGGCCGGCGCCTCCGGCAAGAAGCTGGACGACACCTACAAACTGGCCTGGCTGCGCGGTCTGAAGACCACCTACTACCTGCGTACCATGTCGGCCACACACGCCGAAAAATCCACCGTGAGCGCCGGCCGCATGAACGCCGTGTCCTCGGGTGGTGACAGCGGTGGTGCAGCCAAGATGTCGAGTGCCATGGAAGCCGCGGCAGCGGCTGCCCAAGCGCAGATGACACTCTCGGAAAACGCCGCCACCGACATCCGCTTTTGCGGCGTGGACGACCCAA
This sequence comes from Rhodoferax sp., assembly GCA_043758575.1. Lineage (GTDB taxonomy): Bacteria > Pseudomonadota > Gammaproteobacteria > Burkholderiales > Burkholderiaceae_C > Allorhodoferax. The sequence continues at coordinate 2,176 of JAYVNF010000378.1, read as the reverse complement.
CCTGCGAGTCCTGCCAGTAATGTCTAGACAAGCATCGCAGCCACTCTGCGATGCTTATCCACCACATTTTTTTACAGCGAGATGCATGAGCGCTTTGCTTTTCATTTCACTGCTCTCATAATCCGCAGATTGGAAACACCTATGTTGACCTGGGACGAAGAAGTCAAGCCCTCACAGCCCTCAAATATTGCACGTACGACGCACGCTGTTGCGCCGCTGACGCAAGAAAACGCTTCCCTTGAATTTCGCACTTTGGATGACGGTGCGCGTGTTGCAAGCGCTGCATCCACAACTGTTGCCGCACCGGCTTACGCCTCTCCCATCAAGCCCTTGTTGAGCGAAGCCGCCCGCCGCGTCAGCGCCTCCGACAAGCGCATCATCAACGGCCAGACCGATGTGAACCAGCTGGTTCCCTTCAAGTACAAATGGGCCTGGGAAAAATACCTGGCCAGCTGCGCCAACCACTGGATGCCGCAAGAGGTCAACATGACGCGCGACATCGCGCTCTGGAAAGACCCCAACGGCCTGACCGAAGACGAGCGCCGCATCGTCAAGCGCAATCTGGGCTTTTTTGTCACCGCCGACTCGCTGGCAGCCAACAACATCGTGCTGGGCACCTACCGCCACATCACCGCACCCGAGTGCCGTCAGTTCCTGTTGCGCCAAGCCTTTGAAGAAGCTATTCATACCCATGCCTACCAGTACATCGTAGAGTCGCTGGGCCTGGACGAAGGCGAGATCTTCAACGCCTACAACGAGGTGCAGTCGATCCGTGACAAGGACCAGTTCCTGATTCCCTTCATCGAAGCCATCATGGATCCCAACTTCCATACCGGCACGCTGGAGACCGACCAGACGCTCTTGAAGAGCCTGATCGTGTTTGCCTGCCTGATGGAAGGCCTGTTCTTCTACGTCGGCTTCACGCAAATCCTGGCCCTGGGCCGGCAGAACAAGATGACCGGTGCGGCCGAGCAGTACCAGTACATCCTGCGCGACGAGTCCATGCACTGCAACTTCGGTATCGACCTGATCAACCAGCTCAAGGCCGAGAACCCCCAGCTCTGGACCCCTGAGTTCAAGGCCGAGATCCGGGCCCTGTTCGAGAAGGCCACCGAACTGGAATACCGCTATGCCGAAGACACCATGCCGCGTGGCGTGCTGGGCATGAACGCCTCCATGTTCAAGGGCTATCTGCGCTACATCGCGAATCGCCGTGCCACCCAGATCGGACTGGAACCGCTATTCCCCAACGAAGAGAATCCCTTTCCCTGGATGAGCGAAATGATTGACCTCAAAAAAGAACGCAACTTCTTTGAGACCCGCGTGATTGAGTACCAGTCCGGCGGCGCGCTGTCCTGGGATTGATGGCTCACAATGATTTTTAGAATTTCACACCTGCAAGACCGCCCCACAGAGGGCGCACGGCAGGCGTGTCACCAAGTTCATGCCGCTGGGAAACTGCCCAACGGTATGAATCGCTTCCTGCACTCCAACTCGCAAGAAGTGCTCTTTGTTATCTGATCAAGGAGAAAATTATGGCAACTGCAAAAAAACCGGCCGCAAAAAAGGCCGCTCCCGCGAAAAAAGCTCCCGCTAAAAAAGTAGCAGCGAAGAAGGCCGCTCCGGCCAAGAAGGCAGCACCTGCGAAGAAGGTCGCCGCCAAGAAAGCTGCTCCGGCCAAAAAGGCAGCTCCCGCTAAAAAGGTAGCCGCCAAGAAAGCCGCTCCGGCCAAGAAGGCAGCACCTGCGAAGAAAGCAGCTCCCGCTAAAAAGGCAGCACCTGCTGCCAAAAAAGCCGCTGCCAAAAAGCCTGCTGCGAAGAAAGCCGTAGCCAAGAAGGCAGCGCCCGCTGCGAAGAAAGCGGCTGCCAAAAAGCCCGCCGCCAAGAAGCCAGCCGCTAAAAAAGCAGCCAAGAAGCCGGCTGCGAAGAAAGCCGCGAAAGCACCCGCTGCCGCAGCTCCTGCTGCTCCTGCCGCTCAGACCACTCTGAACCCGCAGGCTGCTTGGCCCTTCCCCACGGCAAGCAAACCCTAATCAACCAGGGTATCCAGGCCCGGCACCTTTGGGTGTCGGGCTTTTTTATGCCTGGCGTTCAGGGATAGAAAGCCAGCAGCTTGTAGCCGGCTATTTTTTCCAGGGTCGCGTTGGCTTGCACGCCTATAGGCAGGCTGGTGCTC
>JAYVNF010000377.1:0-3632 GCA_043758575.1 Rhodoferax sp. | reverse complement strand
TCTGCATGGAGCCGGGCGTGCCCGACCTGGGTTCACGCGCCTCCATGGAAGGCATTTACAACCTGGACCCCCAGGTCAGCTTCTGGGCCACGCCCCCCATCCACGGCTGCCTCACCCCCTATGTGGTGCACCCTGCGGCCTTCACCTTCCGCCTGCCGGACAACGTGAGTTTTGCCGAAGGCGCGATTGTGGAACCCCTGGCGATTGGCCTGCAGGCGGCCAAGAAAGCCGCCATGAAGCCCGGTGATGTGGCCGTGGTCATAGGCGCAGGCACCATAGGCGCCATGACCGCGCTGGCCGCACTCGCCGGTGGCGCGGCCCGCGTGATTCTGGCGGACCTGATTCCCGAAAAGCTGGCCCTGTTTGCCGACAACCCGGCGGTCACCACCGTGAATGTGCGCGAACAAAAGCTCACCGAGGTGGTGCACAGTGTCACCGGCGGCTGGGGTGCCAACGTGGTGTTCGAGGCCAGTGGCGGCGCGCGCGCTTACGACAACATTGTGGAGCTGCTGTGCCCGGGTGGTTGCCTGGTGCTGGTGGGCATGCCAGCGGACAAGGTGGCGTTTGACGTGGTGGCCATACAGGCCAAGGAGGCGCGTATCGAATCGGTGTTTCGCTATGCCAATATCTTTCCACGGGCGCTGGCCCTGATCGGCTCCGGCAAGATCGATGTGAAGCGTTTCATCACCCGCAAATTCGCCTTCAAGGACAGCGTGGCCGCCTTCGAGGAAGCGGCCAAGCTGCTGCCGGGGGATGTGAAAATCCAGATTCAGGTGGCGGCCTGAATTTCAAGCCATGGCGCTGAGGAACTGATGCAAAATTGGCCCCCAGTCATCCCTTTTGCCGAGGTGCGCGCATGAATACGGAGGTCGTCAACAACACCCGTCCCCAGCTCGAACACGCGCTGTTGCGCGACCCCAGCCTGGGCTTTGAGCCGGCCGGCAACAGCGTGCTGCGCTGCCTGGAGCATGGCTGCCCCTCGCCCCTGCAGCGCTGGCACTACCACGACGAGTACGAGCTGCAAATCATCACTGAGACCTATGGCCGCACATTTGTCGGTGACTACATAGGGCATTACGCACCCGGCTATGTGGCCCTGGTCGGGCCGCGCCTGCCGCACAACTGGATTTCCACCGACCAGCCGGCCAGCCCCATTGGCATGCGCAATCTGGTGATCCAGTTTTTGGAGGAGCCGCTGAAAAACGGCATGGCTGCCTTCCCCGAAATGGATGAGCTCAACCCGCTGCTGGAGCGCTCCAAGCACGGCATCGAGTTTTTTGGCATGACCGAGCAGATCAAGCAGCGCTACCACCGCATCAAGAACAGCAAAGGCATGGCCCGCTTTGCGGAGTTTGTGGAGCTGCTGCTGGAGCTGTCGCGCTGCGAGGACTACCGGCTGCTGTCTACCGTGCAAATGCAGTACACCGAAGACCGCTCCTCCATGAACCGCATCAACCAGGTGCTGGACTATCTGAACGAGAACTATGCGGAAGCCATTGCCATGCCCGATGTGTGTGCGCTGGTGGGCATGAGCGAGCCCGGCTTCTCACGCTATTTCCGCAAGACCATAGGCAACACCTTCACCGATTTTCTGAATGGCCTGCGCATCAGCAAGGCCTGCCAGCTGCTGCAGCAGACCGAGCAGCAGGTCAGCAGCGTGTGCTATGAGGTGGGCTTTCGCAACCTGGCCAATTTCAACCGCCGCTTCCTGGATGTGAAGGGGGTCACGCCCAGCGAGTACCGCAAGCAGTCTTTGCTGCGCTTCAAGAAGCAGCAGGCGGCTTCCAAGTCTGTGGAACTGGCTTTGCCGCAGCCTTCGCAGCGGGCCCACTAGCCGCCAACTTCCCGCACCAGGGCAAGGCCGGCCAGATGCAAGGGCATGTAAAAAACCGTGAAGCTTTGCCCATACTTGCGTATGCTCTGTTCTTCACATGGCTCGGTATTGCAGGCCGGTCAATCGCCTGCTGCGCATGCCCCACATCGATCTGGTTGAAACAAGGAGATGCCCGTGCTTGAGAACAACTTCGCGCTTGCCGTGGTCCACGCCCAGTACCCCCATGTGGGGCACATGATCAAGGCGCACTGGCTTGAACCCGATTTCCCGGCCGTCATGGATGAACTCCTGAATCCGGATCCCAAGCGCCAGGGCTTTCCCAGCGGGGTGTTCAATGCCTTGCGTTCACTGGCGCTGATGCACGAGATGGAAGTGAACTACGCCGAGCACCAGGGCGAGCAGGCCCAGCTGGTGCTCGATCTGGAGCACTGACAGACCCCGGCTCGCGCCGGGGCCCTGAAGCGCGTACTTCAGATGTAGCTGTTGAGCAGGTTCTCCAGATGCTCCTGGCGGCCTGAGACCGGCAGCGTGTCGGTGTTGTGCTCCAGCACATGCGCGGCTACCGCATCCAGCGTCATCTTGCCGGCTAGAATGTCCTGGCCAAAGGGTTGTGCCCAACCGGCGTAGCGCTCTGCCTGCAGTTGACCCAGCTTGTCGTTCTGAATCATCTTGTCGGCAATCAACAAAGAGCGCGCCGTCACGTCCATGGCACCGATGTGGCCGTGGAACATGTCCTCCGGGTCGATCGACTGGCGGCGCACCTTGCTGTCAAAGTTCACACCGCCGGTGGTGAAGCCGCCGCCCTTCAAGATCAGGTACATGGCCAACGCAGTCTCAGGGATGTTGTTGGGGAACTGGTCGGTGTCCCACTGGCACTGCATGTCGCCACGGTTCATGTCGATGGAGCCGAAGATGCCCAGGTCCACCGCCGTGGCGATTTCATGCTCGAAGCTGTGGCCGGCCAGCGTGGCGTGGTTGGCTTCGATGTTGACGCGGATTTCTTTTTCCAGACCGTGCTTTTGCAGAAAGCCAAAGACGGTGGCGGTGTCAAAGTCGTACTGGTGCTTGGATGGCTCGCGGGGTTTCGGTTCGATCAGGATGGTGCCCTTGAAGCCGATCTTGTGCTTGTACTCCACCACCATGTTGAGGAAGCGGCCCATCTGGTCGAGCTCCTGGCCCATGCGGGTGTTGAGCAGGGTCTCGTAACCCTCGCGGCCACCCCAGAGCACGTAGTTGGCGCCGTCCAGCTTGAGCGTGGCATCCATGGCTTCTTTCACCTGCAGGGCGCCCAGGGCGAAGATTTCGGGGTTGGGGTTGGTGGAGGCGCCCGACATGAAGCGGCGGTGCGAAAACAGGTTGGCCGTACCCCACAGCAGCTTCATGCCGGTGTCTTGCTGCTTCTTCGCCAGCACCTCGACCATGGCATGGAAGTTGGCCACGCTCTCACGCGGCGTCTTGCCTTCGGGCGCCACATCGCGGTCATGGAAGCAGTAGTAGGGCGCGCCCAGCTTGGCAAAAAATTCAAAGGCCACATCGGCCTTGGCCTTGGCCGCAGCCATGGGGTCGCTCATGTGCTGCCAGGGGCGCTCGAAGCTGTCACCGCCAAAGGGGTCGCGGCCGTCCCAGCAGAAGCTGTGCCAGTAGCAGACCGCAAAGCGCAGGTGCTCGGCCATGCTCTTGCCGGCGACCAGGCGGTTTTTGTCGTACCACTTGAAGGCCAGGGGGTTTTGCGATTCGGGGCCTTCGTAGGCGATGGGGGAGACGGCATTGAAATAGCTGGTCATGGTGTTTCCTTGGG
>JAYVNF010000376.1:0-3662 GCA_043758575.1 Rhodoferax sp. | reverse complement strand
CCAGATCCGACAGGGTGTGCAGCGGGTTCTTGCAGAACAACACCTGGGCCGGGTAGGTGTAAATCGCCAGCAGCTGGATGCCGTATTGGTCTCGCAAGGTCTTTTCCATATACGGCCGGTAGGCCGCCAGGTTTTTGCGCAGGGTGGCCAGGTCGGGGTTGAGCCCAGCCAGATCGGGGGCGGCAAACTCCGGGCTCTGTCCTGAGATGTTGCTGACCAGGGCCGTGCCAAAGGGGACCACACCGTATTGCATCAGGCGCAGCATCTCGGGGCCCGGCACACCGGCGCGGTCAAAGGGAACAATTTCAGCGGCGTATTTGCCGCCGCTCAGGCGCTTGAGGTCCTGGCGCCAAAACGGCTCCTCGCTCTGCGTGTACTGGTTCAGGCTGCCCAAGCCGCCTACGATACGCAGCGTTTGCGTGGCAGGTGCCCCGGCTTGGCCCCAGGCCAATACCCAGGCGCAGGTCATCAGCATGGCTGCCAACGCCTGTGCTCCGATCTGTACTCCGCACCGGCGGGTAAAGCCAACTTGCATGCAGCACTTTCTATTTTTTTATCGAGTCTGCGCCCGGGGATGTGGCAACTGTTGCCATGCCCACCGGGCGCCCTTGCATTCTAGGGAGGTATGCAGGGGAAAAGTAGGCTTGTGCCGGCTTTACCGTCGGTTTGTGCGCTGCGCCCAACCCAGGGCGGCGCAGAATCAGGCCGTACCCCATAGGAGACTGGCATGTTCGAATCCGCAGAAATTGGCCACAAGGTCAGCAAGGCCGACTACCAGCAGCAGCTACCCGCCCTGCGCGAGGCCCTGCTGGCGTCGCAGCTGCAGCTCTACACCGAGAAAAAGCGGCCGGTGCTGCTGCTCATCAGCGGCGAGGATGGTGCCGGCAAGCGCGAGACCATCAACACCCTGTATGCCTGGATGGACCCGCGCTACCTGCGCACCCTGGCCTTTGAGCTGCCCAGCCAGGAAGAGGCCGAGCGCCCACCGATGTGGCGCTATTGGCGCAGCCTGCCGCCCAAGGGGCGCATAGGCATTTTTGCTGGCTCCTGGTACTCGGACCCGATACGCCTGCGCATCGCCGGTGCCATGTCCGACAAGGAGCTGGACGCACGCGCCGCCCACATCAACCGCTTCGAGTCCATGCTGGTAAGCGAGGGCGCCTTGGTGCTCAAGTTCTGGATCCACCTGAGCAAGAAGGCACAGCGCCAGCGCTTCGAGGCCTTGCAAAGCGACCCGCACACCGCCTGGCGCGTCACACAGGAGAGCTGGAAACGCCTGAAGACCTATGACAAGCTGCACGCGGTCTCCAGCCATTTGCTGCGCATGACCAACACCGCCCAAGCCCCTTGGGTGGTGGTGGAGGGTGTGGACGAGCGTTACCGCAGCCTGAAGGTGGCACAGGTGCTGCAGTCGGCACTGGCCAGCCGGTTGGGTGAGCAGGCAGCGGAGCCAACGGCCCTGGTTTCACCGGCGCCCATGGAGCCGCCAGAGCCCGATGGCCGCAACGTGCTGTCGATGCTGGACCTGCACTTGCGTTTGGGCGACAAGTCCTACCGGCAAGAGCTCAGCCGCTGGCAAGGGCGCCTGGCGGAATTGGCGCGTGATGCGCGCCTGCAGTCGCGCTCGGTCGTGTTGGCTTTTGAGGGCGCCGATGCGGCCGGCAAGGGCGGCGCCATACGGCGCATCACTGCGGCCCTGGATGCGCGCCAGTTTCAGGTGGTGCCGGTGGCCGCACCCAGCGAAGAGGAGCGGGCGCAGCCGTATTTGTGGCGCTTTTGGCGCCAGCTGCCACGCCACCAGCACATCACGATTTTTGACCGCACCTGGTATGGCCGGGTGCTGGTGGAACGGGTGGAGGGCCTTTGCACGCCCACCGAATGGCAGCGCGCCTATGGCGAGATCAACGACTTCGAGCACGAGCTGGTGCGCGCCGGTACGGTGGTGCTGAAGTTCTGGCTGCAAATCAGCCAGCAGGAGCAGCTCAAGCGCTTCCAGGAACGCGAGCAGATTGCCTTCAAGCGTTTCAAGATCACGGCCGAAGACTGGCGCAACCGTGACAAGTGGGATGCCTACCAGCAGGCCATTTGCGACATGGTGGAGCGCACCAACACCGGCGAGGTGCCCTGGACGCTGGTGGAAGCCAACGACAAGCAGTACGCCCGCATCAAGATTTTGCGTACCCTGTGCGAGCGCCTGGAAGCCGCGCTGTAACGTCCAGCCGGCGCCGGCCGTTTGGCTGGGCAGCGGGGGTGGCATGGCCATGTGCGTTGGCACCAGCAATCTTGAAGAAGGCGATACTTTGCTGCAGCTGCTCGGCCTGGCCGGAGAGCTCCTCGCTGGTGGCTGCCAGTTCTTCAGATGCCGAGGCGTTTTGCTGCGTGGCCCGGTTCAGCTGCACCATGGCGCCACCAATTTGCTGCACCGATTCGCTTTGCTCGGAACTGGCTGCGGAGATTTCCTGTACCAGCTCACTGGTTTTCTGAATGCTGGGCACGATTTCGTCCAGCAGGCGGCCAGCGCGCTCGGCGGTAGAGACGCTGTTGCCAGCCAGCTCGCCAATCTCACGCGCTGCTTCCTGGCTGCGCTCGGCCAGCTTGCGCACCTCGGCCGCCACCACCGCAAAGCCTTTGCCGTGTTCGCCGGCGCGCGCTGCTTCAATGGCGGCATTGAGTGCCAGCAAATTGGTCTGGTAGGCAATGTCATCGACGATGCCGATCTTGGCGGCAATCTGCTTCATGGCGGACACTGTGTCGTTGACCGCGCGGCCACCGTCAACGGCTTCCTTGCTGGTCTTGGTGGCCATGCCATCAGTGACCTTGGCGTTGTCGCTGTTCTGGTTGATGGAGGCCGACATGGCGTCCATGGTGGCTGTGGTTTCTTCCACGCTGGCGGCTTGTTCGCTGGCGGCTTGTGACAGCGATTGCGCCGTCGCGCTGACCTGGTTGGCCGCACCGGTGAGGGCGTCAGCCGCATCATGCACTTCGCCCAGCACGCGCGTCAGGTTCTCGGCAGTGGAGTTGGCACTGTCCTTGACCTGGTCAAACAGGCCGGCGTAGTCGCGCTCTATGCGGTGCGTCAGGTCGCCTTCGGCGAAGGCGCTCAGCAGGGCGGCCACATCGTTGAGACCTTGCTCGCTGGTGTCCATCAGGGTGTTCATGCCGCTGGCCAGGTTGGCAAAAAAACCGCTCTTGCCCTTGGCCGAGAGGCGTTGGCTGAAGTCGCCCTGGGCTGCGGCATTCACCAGCGCGTCGACTTCCTTTTCAGCGGCAAGCTGGTCGGTCACATCCAGCCATTGGCCAATCGTGCCCAGGCGCTCACCGGCAGCGTTGGTGACCGAGGTGGTGGTCAGGTCGTAAGTGCGTCCGCCCAGCGGCAGGCGTGACTGGGTGGTGCCACTGAGCTTGCGCAGGCGCTCCAGTGCGGCCACCGGTTCGGCATAGAAGATGCCGATGCTGCCACCCAGTACCTGGTCTGGATCAAAGCCTGGAATATGTTTGGCAAAGCCTGCGCGGTCGCGCCGCAGGGTCTCCAGCAGGGCGTTGTTCATGTAGATGATGGTGCCGTCGTCGGCGGCAATGCGCACCGGCAGGCTGACATTGTCCAGCGCCGCCTTGACGCGGGCGTTGTAGCGCGCCGCCGTGTCGGAGGCCACCAGCTGCGC
>JAYVNF010000375.1:0-3664 GCA_043758575.1 Rhodoferax sp. | reverse complement strand
CCGCTGCTGGGGCACTGGCGGTTGTGGCCGGCACCGCCGTTTGCGCCGTTGCGTCGGTTTTGCCGGAGCAGGCCCCCAGCACCAGGGTAGACAAAGCGCAGAGCGCAACCAGCGGGTGACGGACGTGTATGTTCATGGTCTCAAATCATAGGGCAGCTTTTTGTAGCCTTGCCAATGCAAGATGCCAATGCGTAAAGCTGCGGTAAAAGCCTGTGAAGCCGATTCAGTGGGTCGCGCCCAGCGCCAGGGCGGCGGCCCGGCTGGCGGCCAGGGCTTGTGCATCCGGTGCATCCAAGGTGTTCCAACCCAGCAAATGCTGCTGCGTCACATTGCACAGGGCGGTAATCCACTCCGGGTCATCGTTGAGGCAGGGAATGTAGTGGAAGGCCTGGCCACCGGCTTGCAGGAAGGCGGCGCGCGCTTCCATATTGATTTCCTCTAACGTCTCCAGGCAGTCGCTGGTGAAGCCGGGGCAAATCACATCGGCGCGCTTCACGCCCGCCTTGCCCATGGCAATCAGTGTCGGTTCGGTATAGGGCTCCAGCCACTTGGCACGGCCCAGGCGCGACTGGAAGGTGACCTGGTACTGCTCTTTGGCCAAGCCCAGTTTTTCCGCCAGCAGGCGGGCGGTCTTGAAGCATTCGCAGTGATAGGGGTCGCCCAGGTGCAGGGTGCGCTCGGGCACGCCGTGAAAGCTCATCACCAGCTTGTCGGGCACGCCATTTTTCTTCCAGTAGCGCACCACGCTGGCGGCCAGCGCGGTGATGTAGTCGCCATGGTCATGGTAGTGGTTGACGAAGCGCAGCTCCGGCAGGGCGCGTGTGTTTTGCGCCCACTGGTAGACCGCATCGAACACGCTGGCGGTGGTGGTGGCCGAGTACTGCGGGTAGGCTGGCACCACCAACACCCGGGTCACGCCCTCGGCCTTCATGGCGTCCAGCTGCGAGGCAATCGAGGTGCTGCCGTAGCGCATGGCCCAGCGCACTTTGACCTGGTGGTTGCGCTGGCCCAGCCAGCCCTGCAGCAGCTTGGCCTGCTTCTCGGTCCAGAGCTTGAGCGGTGAGCCTTCGGGCGTCCAGATGCTGGCGTATTTGGCCGCCGATTTGGCCGGGCGAAAACGCAGGATGATGCCGTGCAGTATCAGCAGCCAGAGCAGGCGCGGAATCTCCACCACCCGGCGATCGCTTAAAAATTCGGCCAGGTAGCGGCGTACCGCCTTGGCCGTGGGCGCGTCCGGCGTGCCCAGGTTGCACAGCAGAACGGCGGTGCGCGGCGCCTGGCCGTGCGGGTAGGTGGGTTCGGGGGAAAAAGGCATGCGGTATTCTCCCGCACCTATGCTCGATATTTCACGCATCCAGGCAATAACCCTGGACCTGGACGATACCCTGTGGCCGATCTGGCCCACCATTGACCAGGCCGAGCTGCGCTTGCAGGAGTGGCTGCTTGCGCAGGCGCCGCGCACCTCGGCCCTGTTTGCCAGTGCCCATGAGCGACTGGCTCTGCGTGCGCAGGCCCAAACCGACTGGCCGGCGCAGCACCATGACCTGAGCTTTATGCGCCGCGAGATGATCCGCTTGGGGCTGCAACGCAGTGCCGAAGACGAGGCCCTGGCCGATCCCGCCTTCGAGGTCTTTTTCTCGGCCCGTCACCAGGTGACCTTGTTTGAGGATGCGGCACCCGCCCTGGCGCTGCTGTCGGCGCGCTGGCCGGTGCTGGCCCTGTCCAATGGCAATGCAGACGTGCGGCGGCTGGACATAGGCCGCTACTTTTGTGGCTCGGTGAGTGCGCGCGATGTCGGCATGGGCAAGCCGGATCGGCGCATTTTTCAGGCGGCGGCGCAGCACCTGCAGCTGCTGCCCGAGCAGATCCTGCATGTGGGCGATGACGAAGCCCTGGATGTGCTGGGCGCCCTGGGCGCTGGCATGCAGACCGCCTGGGTGAACCGCAGCGACAAGCTCTGGAGCCTGGCCGACCAGCCCCACGCCAGTGTGGCCAGCATGCTGGAGCTGTGCGATCTGCTGGGCCTGGTCTAGCGCGCGGGCCCGGCCTTGGCCGCTGTGCTTGCAAGGCGCTGCGATGGCGCCAACGCAAGCCTACTTTTGGGGTGTCAGAACAAGCGTGCCTTCGGTGTGGGCCTTGATGTCTGCCGCCGCCAGGCGCTGGCGCATATAGCCGCCTTGGGCAAAGCGTTCGGCCTGGTCGCTGTAGTGGCTGTCAAAGGGCACGCCGCTTTGCCCCAAGGGGTTGATGCCGAGCGACTTCTGCGGTGCGCCAAAGTCAATTACCTGGCGCGTGGACGGGCCGTAGCTCACCGCCCAGGGGGCCGGGCCAACCGGGCCTGACAGGTTGTTGGGCGTTTCGCGTCCGCCCGGCACGGCAAAGGGGCCGACGTTGAAAAGCAGGTCCAGCGGTTTCTTGTAACCCAAGGGATGCACATGGGTCAGGGTGTGGGTGTTGGCCCAGGACCAGTCAATCAGGCTGGTACCGTACAGGCCCTCCATGTGCTTGAGCGTGTTGCTCCAGGCGATGCGCACGGTCTCAAAGTGGCTTTCCTTTTGCGGCGTGTTGACGTTGTCCCACCAGGGCGACTTGGGGTCGGCCATCAGCAGCGGCAGGGCATGGTCCAGCGCTGGCGAGCCCAGCAAATTCTGGAACTGCACGGGCCCGAGTTCGTCCTCGAACACGGCCTTGGACAGTTCATAGCTGAGCTGGCTGAACAGGCTGGCTGCCACGCTGTTGGGCTCGTAGCAGCCGTCCCATTTTTGCAGCGGCTCCATGAAGGCGCGGTCATTGGGGTCGGTGGCGACCCGGTCCATCATCGGCAGCAACAGCTTGAGAACGCGCTTGGGATAGTCGTTGCAGACATCGAGTTGCAGCCGCGTGGCCAGCTCCGCCGTCCATTTGCGTTTGTCATCTTTCAAGATATCGTCCAGGCGCTTGGCACGGTCTGGCAGCAGGTAATAGCCGGGCACCGGCAGCATGCCGCCGGGCTGCTGGTTGGCCGACACAATGTAGCCGCGCGGCGGGTTTTCTTCCTGCGGGTTGAAGCTGAAGTTGTAAAAGCCAGGCTTCTCGGCCTCGCCCTTGCTGGCGTCCAGAATGAACATCGGGTTCACGCCCACCGGGCGTTGCGGCAGCTGGGCGGCGGCCCACCAGGCAATGTCGCCCTCGGCACTGGCCCACAGGATATTGAGCCCGGGCGCGTGGATGCCTTGCACCGCGTCGCGGGCCTTGGCCCGGGTGTCGGCGCGGTTGAGCCGGTACAGCGCCTCCAGGATCGGGTTGTCGGTTTCCAGAAAGGCCCACCACATGGCGATCGGGGTGTTGCCATAGCTGTCCTGGAAGGCGTCGCTGACGATGGGGCCGTGCGGCCCGCTGCGCAGGCGCAGCACGTCATCCGCTGCGCCCTTGACCTTGATGGTTTCGCTCTTGACCTGCAGGCTCACCCACTGGTCCTGGTGCCAGACCTGGTTGGTGTTGGCCGGGTTGGTTTTCTCGGCAATCAGGTCCACGTCGTCGTTCTCAAACAGGGTGACGCTCCAGCCGAAACTGGCGTTGTGGCCCAGCAAGGCCATGGGGTTGAGCGCATGGAAGTGGCCATAGAGCTCAAATTCCGGGCTGCTGAGGTGGGCCTCGTACCAGGTGGCGGGGACCGAAAAGCCGA
>JAYVNF010000374.1:0-3664 GCA_043758575.1 Rhodoferax sp. | reverse complement strand
GGGCGCCTTCAGCGGCCTCGGTGATCTTTTTCTTCTCACCGGGCAAGACTTCCATTCGCGCGTCGAACTGGCCCAGCACATACTGGCCTATCAGCTCCACCAAGCGCGCACTCAGCGCGGCCTGGGCGCCCACCATCTGGTTGAAGTCGCGGGCCATGGTGCCAAAGGCGCCGGCAAAGGCCTGCTCGGGCATGCGGTAGCTGGTTTCGCCCAGTGTGTTGTGGCGCCTGGCCATCTCGGTTTGAGCCGCGTTAAAGGCCACCAGTGTGGTCTGCATGGCGCCCATGGACTGCAGCAGCTGGCCGGGCTCATCAGTGGCCGTGGTGGCCACGTCGTTGTCCAGCTGACCCTGGGCCACGGCCTGGGCCACGGCCACCGCGCGGCCCAGGGGCCGCAGTATGCTGCGCGCAATGGTGAAGGCCATGACCGCAGTCAAGGCCAGGGCCAGGGCGATGGCGGCCCCCACTTCCTTGAGCTCCAGCATGAAGTCAGTGCGCAAATCATCCATGTACATGCCCGAGCCTATGACCCAACCCCAAGGCTGGAAGCCCGCCACATACGACACCTTTTCCACCGGCTTTTCCTGACCGGGCTTGGGCCAGAGGTAGCTGAGGTAGCCCGCACCGTCTTTTTTGACCGTGGCCACAAAGCGCACAAACACGGCATTCCCGTCGGGGTCCTTGACGCCGCTTACATCCTTGCCATTGAGCTCGGGCTTGAAGGGGTGGGTGATGAGGCGCACGTCCATGTCATTGATCCAGAAGTACTCTTTGCCAGCGTAGCGGGCGTCGTTCACCGCCTTGATGGCCTGGGCCTGGGCATGGGCATGGCTGAGCTGGCCGCTGGTCTCCTGCTGGTAGGTCGACTCGACGATGGAGCTGACCACTTGCACGTTTTGCTTGATCGCGCTCTTGCGGGCCTCGTAGCTGCTTTGGTACTGCAGCCACAACAGCAGGGAAGCCACGGCTACCAGCACCAGGGCACCAAAGCCCGCCAGCAAGGTCAGCTTCCACTTGATCGACAACTTGCTCAGCATTCCGTCGGACGATGCAGCTGGGTTCAAAGCAATTTCTCCTCTTTATTTTTCGCTGCACCATTATGGATAGGCCGGCGCCTGGTCTAGACCCAATTTGGCCCTTTTTGCTTGTGGCAAACTCGCGGCCTCAGTGTTTTGGTGCTCTGCGCAAGGCTGGTTTTTCAGTTGCTTGCGTTCACCCCTTCCCCATGCAAAAAATCATCGCGCAGATCGCGCAAGAAATCCGTGTTCGTCCCGCCCAGGTGGAAACAGCCGTTGCCCTGCTCGATGGCGGCGCCACCGTGCCTTTTATCGCACGCTACCGCAAGGAGGCCACCGACGGCCTGGACGACATCCAGCTGCGCGAGCTCGAAACACGCCTGTCCTATCTGCGCGAGCTGCGTGACCGCAAGCTGGCGGTGGTGAAAAGCATAGAAGAGCAGGGCAAGATGATGCCCGCGCTGCTGGCCGCAATTGACGCTACCGCCACCAAACAGGAACTCGAAGACCTGTACCTGCCCTTCAAACCCAAGCGCCGCACCAAGGGCATGATTGCCCGCGAGGCTGGCATTGAACCCCTGGCCGAGCGCCTGTTTGCCAACCCGGCGCTGGTGCCGGCCGACGAAGCCCAGGCCTTTGTGCTGGCCGAGAAGACCGAGGCCGGCGACGACTTCACCACCGTGCAAGCGGTGCTGGACGGCGTACGCGACCTGCTCTCCGAGCGCTGGGCCGAAGACCCGGTGCTGGTGCAGGACCTGCGCGAATGGCTGTGGCAGGAGGGCCTGCTGCAGTCCACGCTCATGGCCGGCAAGGACGAGACCAACCCGGATGTGGCCAAATTCCGCGACTACTTTGCCTATGACGAGCCGATTGGCCGCGTGCCCTCGCACCGTGCCTTGGCCGTGTTCCGTGGCCGCGCGCTGGACATGCTGGATGCCAAGCTGGTGCTGCCCGAGTCGCCGGTGGCCGCACCTGTAGCCGCAGCCGCTGGTGCAGTCAAAGGCCGTGCCGCGCCCGTGGTGAGCCTGGCCGAAGGCCGCCTGGCCTTGAAGCTGGGCTGGAGCCACCAAGGCCGGGCCGGCGACGATTTGATTCGCAAGTGCGTGGCCTGGACCTGGAAGATCAAGCTCAGCCTGTCCACCGAGCGCGACCTGTTTGCCCGCCTGCGCGAAAGTGCCGAGACCGTGGCCATCCAGGTGTTTGCCGACAACCTCCGCGACCTGTTGCTGGCGGCACCTGCCGGTCCGCGCGTGGTGATGGGGCTGGATCCGGGCATACGTACCGGCGTCAAGGTGGCGGTGGTGGATGCCACCGGCAAGCTGGTGGAAACCTCTACTGTTTTCCCGCACGAGCCGCGCCGCGACTGGGACGGCTCGCTGCACACCCTGGGCGCTCTGTGCATGCGCCATGGTGTGAACCTGATTGCTATTGGCAATGGCACGGCCAGCCGCGAAACCGACAAGCTGGCCGGCGACCTGATCAAGCTGCTGGCCAAAGCCGGCAGCACCAGTGCGGCCGGGGGCAATGCCCCGGCGATCGACAAGGTGGTGGTGTCCGAGGCCGGTGCCTCGGTCTACTCGGCCAGCGAATTTGCTTCGCAGGAAATGCCGGACGTGGACGTGAGCCTGCGCGGCGCCGCCAGCATTGCCCGGCGTCTGCAGGACCCGCTGGCCGAACTCGTGAAGATCGACCCCAAGAGCATAGGCGTGGGCCAGTACCAGCACGATGTGAACCAGAGTGCGCTGGCCAAGAGCCTGGAGACGGTGGTGGAAGACTGCGTCAACGCCGTTGGCGTGGACCTGAACACGGCCAGTGTGCCGCTGCTCTCGCGCGTCTCCGGCCTGTCGGGTACGGTGGCCAAGGCGGTGGTGCGTTGGCGTGAGGCGCACGGCGCTTTTGCCAGCCGCCAGGACCTGCTGCAGGTGACCGGCCTGGGTGCCAAGACCTTTGAGCAAAGCGCCGGTTTTCTGCGCATACGCGGTGGGTCCAACCCCTTGGACATGACCGGCGTGCACCCCGAAACCTACCCGGTGGTCGAGCACATCATGGCCAAGACTGGCAAGCCGGTGGCCGAGCTGATGGGCCGTGCCGACATGCTCAAGACCCTGGCGCCAGCGCTGTTTGCCAATGCGCAGTTCGGTGTCATCACCGTCAAGGACATCCTCAGCGAGCTGGAAAAGCCGGGCCGCGACCCGCGCCCGGACTTCAAGGTGGCGCGCTTCAACGACGGCGTGGAAGACATCAAGGACCTGAAAGAGGGCATGGTGCTGGAGGGCACGGTCAGCAATGTGGCCGCCTTTGGCGCCTTTGTTGACCTGGGCGTGCACCAGGACGGCCTGGTGCATGTGAGCCAGCTGGCGCACAAGTTTGTCAACGATGCGCGCGAGGTGGTGAAGACCGGCGACATCGTCAAGGTGCAGGTGGTGGAGGTGGATGTGGCGCGCAAGCGCATTGCCCTGACCATGAAGCTGGGCGCCGCACCGGCACGCGTGCCTGGCGACCGGTCTGGCGACAACCGCTACCAGGGCCCGGCCCGCGGCGAGCGCCAGGTCGGCAGCCGGCGCGATGAAAGCGTGGGCCAAGCGTCGGCCATGGCCAGTGCTTTTGCCAAGCTCAGGCGCTAACATGTGTTGGCGTTGCGCGGCCTTG
>JAYVNF010000373.1:0-11326 GCA_043758575.1 Rhodoferax sp. | reverse complement strand
AAATACATACCGCCGTTCTGAGCCTGGCCCTTATCAGCCTATGCAGCACTGCCATGGCGCAGTGGCAATGGCTGGACAAGGATGGTCGCCGCGTCTTCAGCGACCGGGCACCGCCTCTGGATGTGATGGAAAAAGACATCCTCAAACGCCCCAATTCCCCAGCCAGAGCGCCCCTGCCACAGGAAGCCGCCCGCACGGATGCGGCAGCGCCCGCTCCTGCCGACAGCGCCAGTGCGGCTGCGCGGGCAGCCCCCCCGGGCAGTGGTGTGGACAAGGATCTGGAAGCCAAGAAGAAGCAGGCCACGGACGCCGAAGCCGCCAAGCGCAAAGCGGAAGAAGACCGCATGGCCCGGGCCCGGGTGGAAAATTGTGCCCGTGCCAAACAGGGACTCACCAGCGTGGACTCCGGCATACGCATTTCGCGCAGCAACGCAAGTGGCGAGCGCGAAATACTCGACGACACGGCGCGTGCGGTCGAGCGCAAGCGCATCCAAAGCATCATGGAGAGCGACTGCAAGTAAAAAAACAGCGCGCTAGTAGCCAGACTTCGCACCGGCACGGCGCTTGGCAAACAGGCCGGTGGTACCTGCACCCTGGCGGCTGAAACGTTCCCGGCGTGCCACTTTTGGATCCACCTTCAGCGCCCGGTACAGCTCGACCCGGTCACCATCACGCAGTAGCTGGTCATGCGGCTGCTTGCGGCCCCAGATTCCGGTTGGCAGGGCGTCCACCGTGGCATCTGGCAGCCCTGCCAACAAGCGGCTTTCGCGGATGGCGTCGACCAGGCGGCTACCAAGGGGCAGTTGCATGCGCACTTCCACACAAGCGCGCATCGCCGCACTAAAGCACACCGTCACGCTAATCTTCGGACCGTCACTCACCGTACACCTGCTGGGCACGCTTGACGAAGGCTTCCACCAGGCTGGAAGCAATCTTGTCGAACACCGGCCCCACCAACAGGCCCAGGGCGGCATTGTCAAAACCGTAGTTCAGTGTCAGCTCGACGCGGCAGGCGCGTTGGCTGCCATCGCCGACCGGGAGAAAATTCCACACCCCATCGAGCTTGGAAAACGGGCCCTTGACTAGCTTGAGCGCCACCTGGCTGCCGTCTACGTGCGTATTGCGGGTGACAAAGGTCTGGCGTATGCCGCTGAACGAGATGCTGATTTCGGCCAGCATGCCGTGGGCATCCTGCTCCAGCACGCTGGCATGGTCGCACCAGGGCAAAAAGCGCGGATACTGGGCCACATCCGTGACCAGCCCATACATTTCCTGGGGGCTGTACCAGATCAGAACGGACTTGTTAACAGTTTTCATAGAATCAGGTTATGCGCGGGATTGTAGACAAGCCGTGACAGTGCCCCTTTTTCCAAGCACGGCCAAGCACGGCTTTCTTTTCGACTCTCAGTCCCCAATTCAGTTCCATGGCCAAAAAACCCGAAACCGCTACCCGCATTGCCGATAACAAAAAGGCCGCCTTCAATTATTTCTTCGAAGAACGCCTTGAGGCCGGCATCGTGCTGGAGGGCTGGGAAGTCAAATCCCTGCGCGAAGGCAAGGTGCAGCTCACCGAAGGCTACGTGGTGGTGCGCGCTGGCGAGCTGTTCCTCATCGGTCTGCAGATCCACCCCTTGCACACCGCCTCCACCCACATCAGCCCCGACAAGGTGCGGACCAAAAAGCTGCTCTTGCACAAGGAGCAGATCAAACGCCTCACGGCCAAGGTCGAGCAAAAGGGCTATACGCTGGTGCCGATCAACCTGCATTGGAAGTCCGGCAAGGTCAAATGCGAAATCGCCCTGGCCAAAGGCAAGGCCGAGCACGACAAGCGCGACACCATCAAGGACCGCGAAGGCAAGCGCGAAGTCGAGCGGGCCATGAAGATCCACAGCCGCTAGGGTGTCGCCCCACGGCGGCCCACCAATAAAAAAGCCCTCTTGCGAGGGCTTTTTTATTCGTCGCAGCGCAATGCCGCTGGCTTTAGCCGCCCTTGCTGGGACGCTTGCCGGGGTTCTTCTTGCTGCGGGTAGACACACCGCGCTCCAAGCTCACGCGCTGGCCACGGCCGCCGGTGGGCAGGGTGAAGCCAGGCAGGGTGGCGGGACGGGGAGTAGCTTTGCGGTCAGCTTCGGTAACGATTTTGTTGCCCATTTGGTGTTCCAAGAGAAATAAGTAAAGACCCCCTATTTGAACATTTTTTGAGAGCCGCTTTCCCAAGCCCCCGCGCCGCCTGATTGCCAAGGCAATTTACCCCCATGCGGGCCCGGCGCCGGGCCCTGCGACACAATCCTCCCATGCAAGCCTTTTACAGCGACCGCTTCGTGCTTCCCTTGCCACCGGGCCACCGTTTTCCGATGGAAAAATACCAGTTGCTGCGCGACCGGCTGATGCAAGACCTGCCTGCGGTGCGCATGCTGCAGGCGCCCGAAGCCAGCGAGGGCGAACTGGCCCTGGCCCACACGCCGCACTACATCCAGGCGATTGCCGATGGCTCGGTGGAACCCACCATGTTGCGTGAAATAGGATTTCCCTGGAGCCCCGCCATGGCGGCGCGCGCCCGCCGCTCGGTAGGCGGCACACTGGCCGCTGGGCGAGCTGCCATGCAAGAGGGCCTGGCGGCCAATCTGGCGGGTGGCACCCACCACTCCTATGCCCACAAGGGCGGCGGCTTTTGTGTCTTCAACGACTTGGCCGTGACGGCGCGGGTGCTGCAAACCAAGTGGAGCCGCCGGCATGGCAGCCAGCACCCGGCCCTGCAAGTAGCCATCGTGGACCTGGATGTGCACCAGGGCAATGGCACGGCCAGCATCTTCAGGAATGACCGCAGCGTGTTCACCCTGTCCCTGCATGGCGAGAAAAACTTTCCCTTTCGCAAGGAAGCCAGCGATCTGGATGTGGCCCTGCCCGATGGCTGCGGCGATGGTGACTACCTGGGCGCATTGGAAAACGCGCTGCTGGACCTGGAAGGCCGCTTCGCCCCTGGCGTGGTGCTGTACCTGGCCGGTGCCGATCCGCACGAGGGCGACCGGCTGGGCCGCCTCAAGCTGAGCTTCGATGGCATGCTGGCACGCGACCGGCGGGTCTTTGACTGGTGCTTCACGCGCGGTCTGCCCTGTGTCTTTGCCATGGGCGGCGGTTACGGCCACGACATCCGCAGCACCGTGCAGGTGCAGCACAACACCTACCGCGTGGCTGTGGAGTACTGGCAGCGCTGGCAGGCCCTGCCGGGCGCACGGCAGTACGGTTCCTGAATCGCAGGGCCCGGCCGACCTTTAGTGGTTGAGCTTGCCGGGCGGTGTGTCCCTGGCGTCCAACATCATGATCTGCAAGGCCAGGCCTTTGTTGAACACGGCTTCGGCCAGCTTGGAGTCCCTTGTTACGGCAGCTTCGTAGCTGTGGAAGGCCTCGGCGTAGCGGTTGAGCCGAACCAGGGCGTTGCCACGGTTCAAATAGGGCTCAGGCATGTCAGGCTGCAACACAATGGCCTGGTCAAAGCTGGTAATCGCCTCACCGTAGTGCCCCAGCGCATACAAGGTGTTGCCGCGGTTCGAATGGGCCTGGGAATAACAGCAGCGCAGCTCAATCGCCGTGTCATAGCCCTGCAGTGCAGCCGCAAAGAGTTCCAGCGCGGCCAGCGCATTGGCGCGGTTGAAATGGATTTCGGGCAATTCCGGATCCAGGGCGATGGCCTGGTCAAACAAGGCGATGGCCTCGGCCAACATACGCTGTTCCAGCAAGCGCGTGCCCGCATCGAATGCCGCAATGGCGGCGGCGGTCTGGCGCGGCACCCCCGCGTCCACTGCCGCCAGTGCCATACGCCGTGGGCCGGACGCCCGCGCCGGGGCTGTCAGGCCCATGGAAATGGCGGGCCCGGCCAAGGATCGGTCACCCAAGGCACATGCGCGGTTGTCAAGCTGCTCGGTATTCATGGCGTTACTCCGTAAACCATCCACGTCGCAGTGCGCGCCGCGTATTTCTGATTACCGTATCGTAGACAACGTGCCCGCTGGCAAACCCCACAAAAGAAGGATCTTTACTGCCCTTTTGGAAGCACGGCGCGCCCCGTGCGCTGCAGGTATTTGAAGGTACCCGTGGCGTGCGCGCACAGATGGCCACGGCCATCGAAAACGCGGGCCTGGGTAAAGGCCAGGGTGGCGGTGCGGTGCATCAGCTCCCCCTTGGCCACCAACGGGCCGCGTGTGCTGGGAATCGCCGGCATCATGAAGCTGGTCTTCATCTCGATTGTGACCACGCCCAGCTCCGGGCTCTCACTGCGGGCGGCCGTGGCCATGGCCACATCCAGCAGGGTCATGAGCACGCCGCCGTGGGTCACGGCAAAGGAATTGAGCAGCTCGGGCCGTGCGGGCAGCTGGACCTCGGAGTGACCCGCCTCAAACCGAATCAGTTCAATGCCCAAGTGCTCTACGAAGGGTATGGCAAAGCCAAAGCCGTGGGTGGCGTCGCTCATCCGATCACCGCACTGACGCCGCCGTCCACCGCCAGCCATTGGCCGGTGATGTGCTTGCCGGCGTCCGAGGCAAACAGCAGGCAGATGCCCTTGAGGTCCTCGTCATCGCCCAGGCGCTGCAGCGGGGCGGCTTGTGCCATCTTCTCTTCGCCCACGCTGGCCAGCAGGCCGGCCGTCATCTTGCTGGGGAAAAAGCCCGGGCAGATGGCGTTCACCGTGATGTTGTAGGCACCCCATTCGGCCGCCAGCGCGCGCGTGAAGTTCAGCACCGCGCCCTTGGAGGTGTTGTAGGCAATGGTCTTCATGTAGCTGGGGTTGCCGTTCAGGCCGGCAATCGAGGCCACGTTGATGATGCGCCCCGAGCGCCTGGCGATCATGCTGTGGCGGGCCACGGCCTGGCTGAGCAAAAAATAGCCCCGCACATTCAGGTCCATCACTTTGTCCCAGGCCGTCACCGAGTGGTCCTCGGCAGGAGCGCCCCAGCTGGCGCCGGCGTTGTTCACCAGGATATCGATGTCGCCCATGCGCTGCAGCGTCTGCTCCACCAGGCGGTGGATATCGGCCTCGGCCGCACAGTCGGCCGCGATCCAGCGCGCATCAATGCCGCTGTCCTGCAGTTCGGCCACGGCCTGCTCCAGCTCCTCGGCCTTGCGCGAACTGAGCATGATGCGCGCACCGGCCTCGCCCAGGGCATGTGCCATTTGCAGGCCCAGGCCGCGCGAGCCGCCGCTGACCAGCGCGGTCTTGCCGCTGAGGTCAAAAAGTTGTTGAACGCTGCGTGCAGCCATGGCCCTGCCTCCTTATTCTTCTTTCTGGCGCGAGCGCAGATAGAACACCACCAGCCCCATGGCCAGCGCAATGCTGCCCACCGCGTACAGGCCGCTGGCGTCCGCGCCCTGGCTGGTTTCGGTGAAATAGCCCAGCACCAGGGCCAGCAAGCCGCCATAGACCAGCGGCCATATGACGCGCTCCAGGCGCAGCAGGCGCTCGTTGGAGGTGCCGTTGTACTTGTTGAAAAATGACATGGAAATTCCTGGTCCTGAAGGGCTGCAAAAAAACCGGGCCTGCTGTGCCAGCCCGCAGGCACCCATGATACGGACTTGGCCGGCCACGACCGGGCCTCAGCCCTGCCGCCCTCAGGTGTTGGGCAGGCGGTAGTCCTTGAGCAGCTCGCGCAGCTTGCTCTTTTGCATCTTGCCGGTGCCGCCCAGCGGAATGGCATCCACAAACACCACGTCATCCGGGATTTGCCATTTGGCGGCCCGGCCCTCGTAAAAGGCCAGCAGGGCTTCGCGGCTGACATCGGCATCCTGCTTTTTCATCACCGCAATGATGGGGCGTTCGTCCCACTTGGGGTGCTTGATGCCAATGCAGGCCGCCATGGCCACCGCCGGATGGGCCATGGCGATGTTCTCGATGTCGATGGAGCTGATCCACTCGCCACCCGACTTGATCACGTCCTTGCTGCGGTCGGTGATCTGCATATAGCCGTCGGCGTCGATATTGGCCACATCGCCGGTGGGAAACCAGCCATTCACCAAAGGGGAGCCGCCCTCGCCCTTGAAGTACTCGCTGCAGACCCAGGGGCCCTTGACCAGCAAGTCGCCGCAGGCCACACCATCCCAGGGCAGGTCACGGCCCGCGTCGTCCACGATCTTCATGTCCACGCCGTAGATGCTGCGGCCCTGCTTCATGCGCACCTTCAGTTGCTCCTCGGCACTCAGCAACAGGTGCTTGTTGCGCAGGGTGCAGACGGTGCCCAGCGGCGATATTTCGGTCATGCCCCAGGCATGCACCACCTCTACGCCATAGACATCGTGGAAGGCCGTGATCATGGCCGGAGGACAGGCCGAGCCGCCGATCACCGTGCGCTGGAGCGAGGAAAACCTCAGCTTGTTGGCCTGCACATGCGAGAGCAGCATCTGCCAGACGGTGGGCACGCCGGCGGCAAAATTGATCTTTTCCGCCTCCATCAGCTCGTAGATCGACTTGCCGTCCATGGCCGGGCCCGGAAACACCAGCTTGGCACAGGTCATGGCGGCCGAATACGGCAGGCCCCAGGCATTCACATGGAACATGGGCACCACCGGCAGGATGGCATCGCGCGCACTCACCTGCAGCCCGTCCGGCAGTGCGCCTGACATGGCATGCAGCACGGTGGAGCGGTGGCTGTAGAGCACGCCCTTGGGGTTGCCCGTGGTGCCGCTGGTGTAGCACAGGCTGGAGGCACAATTTTCCTCAAAGTCCGGCCATTCGTAGTGGCTGGACTCGCCCGCAATCCAGGCCTCGTAGCTGATCAGTCCGGGGATGCCGCTGTCGCTGGGCAGCTTGTGCTCGTCGCACAGGGCGACGAAGCGCTTGATGGTGCGGCAGCGGCTGTGTACCGCCTGCACAATCGGCAAGAAGGTCATGTCAAAACACAGCACCTGGTCCTCGGCGTGGTTGGCAATCCAGACAATCTGGTCCGGATGCAGGCGCGGGTTGAGGGTGTGAATCACCCGGCCCGAACCGCTGACACCAAAATACAGCTCCAGGTGGCGGTAGCCATTCCAGGCCAGCGTGGCCACCCGATCGCCAAAGCCCAGGTTCCAGCGGTCCAGGGCATTGGCCACTTGGCGCGAACGTGCCGCCACCTGCTTGTAGTTGGAACGGTGGATATCGCCCTCCACCCGCCTGGACACCACTTCGCCATCGCCATGGTGGCGGTCGGCAAATTCAATCAGGGTGGAAATAAGAAGCTGCTGACCCTGCATCAATCCAAGCATGATTTTGTCTCCTGAACTTTGAAGTTCTTGTCCTGTATTTTGGGTCTGCGCACGTGCACACGCAGAGGCACATGGTACTCGCTGCATGGCCCCAAATTTCGCCGGAGATCGCCGCCTCAGTGACAATCAGCCCATGTCTTCCCCCCTCTCCACCGACGCCGGGCCGCTGCTGCCCTGGCAGCACAGTTTTGCCGCTTTGGGCGATGGCTTTTATGTGCCATTGCGGACCACGCCGCTGCCAGCGCCCTACTGGGTTGGCCACAGTGCCGCGCTGGGGCAGGAGCTGGGCTTGCCCGCCGACTGGGCGCAGTCCGATACCTGGCTGCAGGCGCTCAGTGGCAATGCGCCTCTGGCTGGCGGCCTGCCCCTGGCTTCGGTCTACAGCGGCCACCAGTTTGGTGTCTGGGCTGGCCAGCTGGGTGACGGCCGCGCCATTCTGCTGGGCGAATCCAATGGCCTGGAGTGGCAGCTCAAGGGTGCCGGCCTGACGCCGTTCTCGCGCATGGGCGATGGCCGGGCGGTACTGCGCAGCAGCATCCGCGAGTTTTTGTGCAGCGAGGCCATGCATGGTCTGCACATACCCACCACCCGCGCCCTGTGCGTGACCGGCTCGGACGCGCCCGTGCGGCGCGAGACCTTTGAGACTGCGGCCGTGGTGACGCGCCTGGCACCCAGCTTTGTCCGCTTTGGCCATTTCGAGCATTTCTGCCACAGCAACCGGCATGCCGAGCTAAAGACGCTGGCCGATTACGTGATTGACCGCCTCTACCCGGCCTGCCGCAACGATGCGCGCTGGGGTGGCAACCCCTATGCGTCGCTGCTGGCAGCGGTGACCGAGCGCACCGCGCACATGGTGGCGCACTGGCAGGCCGTGGGCTTTTGCCACGGCGTGATGAACACCGACAACATGAGCATCCTGGGCCTGACGATCGACTACGGTCCGTTCCAGTTTCTGGACGGCTACCAGCCTGGCCACATCTGCAACCACTCCGACCACCATGGCCGCTACGCCTTTGACAAGCAGCCCAACGTGGCCTACTGGAACCTGTACTGCCTGGGCCAGGCCCTGCTGCCGCTGATCGAGGAGCAGGAACAGGCGATTGCGGCACTGGAAACCTACAAGACCCATTTTCCGCAGGCCCTGGCCCAGCGCTTTGGCGCCAAGCTGGGCCTGGATGGCGGCGCGGCCCCGGCTGAACTGCAGCAAGAGATCCTCAGGCTGCTGGCCAGCGAGTCCGTGGACTTCACGATTTTCTGGCGCCGCCTGAGCCACTGGACGCGCACGCAAAGCGTGAGCGACCGATCGGTGCACGACCTGTTCATGGACCCTGCCGGCATAACGCAGTGGTTGCTGGACTTTTCGGTCCTGCATCCGCCTGCAACGCGCGAGGCAGCGGCTGTGCGCATGCTGGCGGTGAACCCCAAGTTCGTACTGCGCAACCACCTGGGTGAACTGGCCATTCGCTCGGCGCGGCAAAAGGATTTCAGCGGGGTGGCAGACCTGCTGAAAGTATTGCAGACCCCGTTCGACGAACACCCAGAGCATGCGTCCTTTGCCGACTTCGCGCCCGATTGGGCTGCCGGCATTGAGATCAGCTGCAGTTCCTGACCCTCCTCTTTTTTGGAGACTCCCATGACCTACAAGATCGAAAAAACCGCCGACGAATGGAAGGCCTTGCTCAAGGCCAAGAACGCCGAGGCACTGGCCTTTGATGTGACCCGCAAAGAGGCCACCGAACGGGCTTACTCCGGCAAGCTCGAGGGCAACAAGGCAGCCGGCGTGTACTGCTGCATCTGCTGTGACAAGCCGCTGTTCTCCTCCGACAGCAAATACGAGTCCGGCAGCGGCTGGCCCAGCTATTTCCAGCCCTTGAACGCCGACGCCGTGGGCACCAAAGTGGATGGCCTGCTGTGGATGAAGCGCACCGAGGTCCACTGCGCCGACTGCGGCGCCCACCTGGGCCATGTGTTTGAGGACGGCCCGGCCCCCACCGGCCTGCGCTACTGCATGAATTCGGCTTCGTTACACTTCGAACCTGAATGAAAACACTACTCGACTTCCTGCCCTTCGTCCTTTTCTTTGGCGCCTTCAAGCTCTACGACATCTACATCGGCACGGCCGTCTTGATGGCGGCCACCGTGGTGCAGATGCTGCTGGTCTACCGGCTCGATGGCCGCCTGCAGGTCATGCAGAAAATTACCTTGGTGCTGGTGCTGGTGTTTGGCGCCCTGACTTTGCTGCTGCACGACGAGCGCTTCATCAAATGGAAGCCCACCGTGCTGTATGCCGCCATGGCGATTGCCCTGGCCGTGTCCCTGTGGGTGATGCGCAAGAACGTGCTCAAGCTGCTGCTGGGCAGCCAGCTGGAGCTGCCCGAAACCGTTTGGCACCGGCTCAACCTGGCCTGGATGGTCTACACCGCCTTCATGTCGGCCCTG
This sequence comes from Rhodoferax sp., assembly GCA_043758575.1. Classification (GTDB taxonomy): domain Bacteria; phylum Pseudomonadota; class Gammaproteobacteria; order Burkholderiales; family Burkholderiaceae_C; genus Allorhodoferax. The sequence continues at coordinate 1,654 of JAYVNF010000373.1, read as the reverse complement.
AACGCCTATGTGGTGCTGAACTACAGCACGGCTGACTGGGTCAGCTTCAAGGTCTGGGGCTATGTGTTTCCGCTGACATTTCTGATCGCGCAGGGCTTCTACATTGCACCGCACCTGAAGGCCGATGAAAGCGCCCCGGAAGATGGAGCCTCGCAATGAGCAGCGCCGTGACACCTTCTGCGCTGCAGATCGAGGTACGCCTGCGCGAGCGCCTGCAGCCGACCCGGCTGGAGGTGTTCGATGAGAGCGCCCAGCACGCCGGACATGTGGGTGCCAACGACAGTGGTTTTGGCACCCATTTTCGGGTGCGCATTGCTTCACCTTTGTTTACCGGACTGCGTCACATAGCACGGCATCGGCTTGTGTATGATGCGCTGCAAGAATTCATGGCGGCGGGATTGCATGCATTGGCCATTGAAACCCTCGATTGATCACAAGGAAACCCTAGGAATGAAAAAGCAAATCTTGACTGCCCTGGCTGTCGCCGCCTGTATGGCTGCTCTGTCCCCCGCGGCCTTCGCCCAAAACGTGGCGGTTGTCAACGGCGTGGCCGTGCCCAAGGACCGCGTGGAAGCCTTGGCACAGCAAGTGGCCCGCTCCGGCCGCCAGGTCACCCCTGAAATGCAGGGTCAGCTGCGTGACGAAGTCATTGCCCGCGAAATTTTTGCCCAGGAAGCCCATAACCGGGGCCTGGACGCTACCGACGACTTCAAGAACCAGATCGAGCTGACCAAGCAGTCGATCCTGATTCGCGAGCTGTTCACCGACTACCAAAAGGCCAACCCCGTCACCGATGCCGAAGTCCAGGCCGAATACGACAAGTTTGCCGCCACCAATGCCGGCAAGGAATACAAGGCCCGCCACATTCTGGTGGAAAAGGAATCCGAGGCGGTGGACATCATCGCCAAGATCAAAAAAGGTGCCAAGTTTGAAGACCTGGCCAAGAAGCTGTCCAAAGACCCAGGCTCTGGCGCCAAGGGTGGCGATCTGGACTGGGCCAATCCCGGCAACTACGTGAAGGAATTCTCCGAAGCTTTGGTCGGCCTGCAAAAAGGCAAGATGACCGACACTCCGGTGAAGAGCCAGTTTGGCTACCACATCATCCGTCTGGACGATGTGCGTGATGCCAAGCTGCCCAAGCTGGAAGAGGTCAAGCCCCAAATTGCCCAGCAGCTGCTGCAGCAGAAAATGGCCAAGTACCAGGAAGAATTGCGCGCCAAGGCCAAGGTCGAATAAGTCCGACAGAGCGGGCTTATCGTCCCATAAAAAAACGCGGCTCTGGCCGCGTTTTTTTTATGCCTGCTAGCGGTCTGCCTCAGGTCTGCAACTGCTGCTCCACTGCCAGCTTGGCCTCTTCCACGCCAAAGAAAAAGCAGGTTGGCTGGGGTTTGGCCTTGGGCATGTGTGCAGGTGGGGCCCACAAACGGCCATCAATCCAACTGGCCGTACAGCCCCCAATGTCCTTGACCCTGAGGGTGCAAACCGGCACCTCGTCCACGGTCGCAGTCCAGGCAGAGGCCGATTCAGTCCAGTTCACTTGGGTCATCGCTTGCACTCCAAAATGTATTATTTAGTGCACTAATTCTAGGATGCGTCCCTGGCTCAGGCAACCGGCATTTACTCCCCTATCCGACCCAGCGTCGCGCGTTGTGCC
>JAYVNF010000372.1:0-11358 GCA_043758575.1 Rhodoferax sp. | reverse complement strand
GAGCAACTGGCCGCTTCGACCACGTCACCCCAAGCCGCGGCCACCAATCATCATCAATCAAGTGATTCAGATACTTAAGTGACGAGTATTGCGGCTAGCCCTGGTTCATTGACGCCAATATTTGCATGGCGCTGAGCCTTGGCCACACTAGCGTGGCCTTCAGCGATTGCGGCAGGGCGTCGGCGCTGCTGGGCCATGACTGATGGCCAAATGGATACCGTGCGCCGCTTGTGATCGACCTTTTCGGGCGTGATTTCCCAAACCCACTTATCCGTACCGGCGAAAAAAAAAGCACTTGGCATTTCTGCTAAGTGCTTAATTTCATTACCAAATTTGGTAGGCGCAATTGGACTCGAACCAACGACCCCCACCATGTCAAGGTGGTGCTCTAACCAGCTGAGCTATGCGCCTGGATCGTAGCCTCAGATTATAGCAGTAATGTTTGGACTAAATTCTTCTTCCAGATGAGAAGGCTTGGCATATGCGCCATAATTTGACGTTTACGTAAACGTCAACTAACAGCTCAAGGAGTATTTCATGGATATCGCAGGCAAGGTTTTTATCGTGACCGGTGGCGCATCGGGCTTGGGCGAAGGCACGGCGCGCATGCTCAGCGGCCTGGGTGGCACCGTGGTGATTGCCGATATGCAGGTGGAAAAAGGCGAAGCCATTGCCAAGGAAATCGGTGGCGCTTTTGTGAAGTGCGATGTGGCCAGCGAGGCCGATGGCCAGGCTGTGGTGGCCAAGGCGGTGTCCCTGGGCAAGCTGATGGGGCTGGTGAATTGCGCCGGCATTGCGCCTGGCGAGAAAACCATTGGCAAGAACGGCGCCCATGCCCTGTCTACCTTTAGCAAGTGCATCACCGTCAATCTAGTGGGCAGCTTCAACATGATTCGCCTGGCCGCAGAGGCCATGGCCCAGAACGCACCCGAAGCCACGGGCGAGCGCGGTGTGCTGATCTCCACCGCCTCGGTGGCCGCCTATGACGGCCAGATGGGCCAGGCCGCCTACAGCGCCTCCAAGGGCGGCATCGTTGGCATGACGCTGCCGATTGCGCGCGACCTGGCGCGCAACGGCATTCGCAATATGACGATTGCCCCCGGCATTTTTGGCACGCCCATGATGTTTGGCATGCCCCAGGAGGTGCAGGACTCGCTGGCTGCGGCCGTGCCCTTCCCTTCGCGCCTGGGCACGCCGCAGGACTACGCCAAGCTGGCCCGCCATATTTTCGAGAACGACATGCTCAATGGCGAAGTCATCCGTCTTGATGGCGCCATCCGCCTGGCGCCGCGCTAAGGCGCATAGGGCCCTGGCCATTCCGCGAATAAAATCGCCTGCAACTCTAATCCGTAACCCTAGCGAGCCCCCTCCATGACCAATCAGGAAATTCTGGCCCAGTTCGGCCCCCGTGAAGCGATGGAATACGACGTGGTGGTCGTGGGCGGTGGCCCCGCCGGACTCGCGACCGCCATCCGCCTCAAACAACGTGCGGCCGAGGCTGGCAAGGAAGTGTCTGTTGTCGTTCTGGAAAAAGGCTCGGAGCCCGGTGCCCACATTTTGTCGGGCGCCATCATGGACCCGATTGCCCTGACCGAACTGTTCCCCGACTGGAAGGCCATGGGCGCGCCGCTGAACCAGCCGGTCACCGACGATGCCTTCATGTTCCTGGGCGAGAAGGCGGCCTTTCGCACGCCCAACTTGTTGCTGCCGCCCTGCGTGCACAACGATGGCTGCTACATCATCAGCCTGGCCGAAGTCACGCGCTGGCTGGCCACCCAGGCCGAAAGCCTGGGCGTGGAAATCTTCCCCGGCTTTACGGCGGCCGAAGTGCTGTACAGCGAGGACGGTTCAGTCAAGGGTGTAGCCACGGGCAATATGGGCGTGGGCAAAGACGGAAACCCTGGCGACAACTTCCAGATCGGCATGGAGCTCTTGGGCAAGTACACCGTGTTTGCAGAAGGCGCACGCGGCCACCTGGGCAAGCAGCTGATTGCCAAGTACCAATTGGATGCCGGCTGCGATCCGCAGACCTACGGCCTGGGCGTCAAGGAGGTGTGGGAGATTGACCCCGAACGCCACCAGCCCGGTCTGGCCCTGCACTCGGCCGGTTGGCCGCTGGACGACGCCACCTACGGCGGCGCCTTTATGTACCACATGGCCGACAACAAGATTGCCATGGGCTTTGTCACCGGCCTGAACTACAGCAACCCGTACCTAAGCCCGTTTGAGGAATTCCAGCGCTGGAAGACCCATCCCAACATCCGCTACTACCTGGAAAACAGCAAGGGTGAGGTCACCGGCAAGCGCCTGGCCTATGGCGCGCGCGCCATCACCGCTGGCGGCCTGATGTCCCTGCCCAAAACGGTGTTCCCGGGTGGCGCCCTGGTCGGTTGCGATGCCGGCTTTTTGAACGTCAGCCGCATCAAGGGCAGCCACGCCGCCATCAAGACCGGCATGCTGGCCGCCGACGCGGCGTTTGATGCGCTGCAGGCCAACCGACAGCATGACGAACTCGCTGCCTACCCTGAGGCCTTCGAGAAGAGCTGGCTGTTCACCGAACTCAACAAGGCACGCAACTTCAAGAGCTGGTTCAAGAAGGGCCTGACCGTGGCCTCCATCATGAATGGCATTGAGCAGTTTGCCCTGCGCGGCAACATCCCCTGGACCCTGCGCCGCGACAAGCCGGACTACGCCTACCTCAAGCCGGCAGCCGAATGCAAACCCATCGTCTACCCCAAGCCCGATGGCAAGCTGACCTTTGATCGCAACTCCAGCGTCTTCCTCGCCAACGTCAACCACGAAGAGAACCAGCCGGCCCACCTGACGCTCAAAGATGCGTCGGTGCCGGTGGCCATCAACTTGGCCAAGTACGCCGGCCCCGAGGCGCGCTACTGCCCTGCCGGTGTGTATGAGTTCATGAAGAACGACGACGGCACGGACCGTCTGCAGATCAATGCGCAAAACTGCGTGCACTGCAAGACCTGCGACATCAAGGACCCGACGCAAAACATCGTCTGGGTCACGCCTGAAGGGGGCGGTGGGCCGAACTACGCGGACATGTAGACGCCCTGCTACCAGAGCATTACAAAAGGCCCATCCAGCGATGGGCTTTTTTGCGTAATGTCCGGCCTGGCGCAAATAAATCGGAAAGTGTCGCAATCAGCGCATGTAGAATCCACCCGTTCAGGAGAGAGCCTTCCTTGAGAAGGCCGCCGAAGGCGCAGGGTTGCTGATCGCAGCAGTCTGAACGCTCAGGCAAAAGGACTGACAAGCGCAGCGTGGCTCACCCCCGCTGTGACACCCCACTGGAGAGAGCTTGCACATCTTGCAAGCCACCGAAGGAGCAAATCACCCGCACAGCCTGGGCTGCAGGGTGGCCAATCTCTCAGGTAAAGAGGACAGCGGGGGCAGACCATGGGCTGTGTTGCAACAGGCCGTGGACAACCCATTTGCCCCTGTGAGCAGCTGTTGCGCAGATTGCAGCTGTCCCACGCTTACCTGCTGGAGATTGCTCTTGTCCGAACCGTCCACTGCTTCCATTGCCGCCGCCCCCCTGCAGACCACGCCCCTGAACGCCTTGCACATTGAGCTGGGCGCGCGCATGGTGCCCTTTGCCGGCTACTCCATGCCGGTGCAGTACCCGGCCGGCCTGATGGCCGAGCACCAGCACACGCGCACGGCCGCTGGCCTTTTTGATGTCTCGCACATGGGCCAATTGCGCCTGGTCGGGCCCGATGCGGCGGCCGCTTTCGAGAGCCTGATGCCAGTGGACGTGATCGACCTGCCGGTGGGCAAGCAGCGCTACGGCCTGCTACTCAACGAGGCTGGCGGCATTCTGGACGACCTGATGTTCATACGCCGCGCGGGCGACATCTTTGTGGTCGTCAACGGCGCCTGCAAGGTAGCTGACATTGCCCACATCCAGGCCCGCATCGGCACGCGCTGCCAGGTCATTGCCATGCCGGAGATGGCGCTGCTGGCGCTGCAAGGCCCGCAGGCTGCAGCCGCACTATCGCGGCTGGCGCCGGGCGTGGAAAAACTGGTGTTCATGACCGGCGGCCACTTTGCGGTGAACACCGGCACGCAGCACATCCAGGTGTTTCTGACCCGCAGCGGCTACACCGGCGAAGACGGCTTCGAAATCTCGGTGCACCAGTCCGAGGCCGAGGCCTTGGCCCGCGCCCTCTTGGCGCTGCCCGAGGTCAAGCCAATCGGCCTGGGCGCACGCAACTCGCTGCGCCTGGAAGCCGGCCTGTGCCTACATGGCAACGACATCGATGCCCACACCACGCCGGTACAGGCCAACTTGCTGTGGGCCATGCAAAAGGTGCGGCGCACCGGTGGTGCCCGTGCCGGAGGTTTCCCTGGCGCCGCGCATATTTTGGCCGCCCTGGCCGCGCCAGAATCGCAAACCCGTGTGCGCGTGGGCCTGCTGGCACTGGAGCGCATACCGGTGCGCGAACACACGCTCTTGCAGGACCTGCAAGGCAACACCATTGGTGAAGTCAGCAGCGGTCTGCTCGGCCCCACGGTGGACAAGCCGATTGCCATGGGCTATGTGCCGCCAGCGTTTGCGGCCCTGGGCACGCGCCTCAACGCCGTGGTGCGCGGCAAGCCCGTGCCCATGGAAGTGGCACCCATGCCCTTTAACCCCACCCACTATTTTCGGGGCTGAAAAGCCTTGGCAAATACGCTGTAATCACACCCTCTATACACACCCAAGGAGCTTTTTCATGACCCTCAAATTCACCCCTGACCACGAATGGCTGCAACTGGAAGACAGCGGCAATGCCATCGTCGGCATCACCGTACACGCGCAGGACGCGCTGGGCGACGTGGTATTCGTGGACCTGCCCGAAGTTGGCAAGGCCTATGCCAAGGGCGATGTGGCCGGCGTGGTCGAATCCGTCAAGGCCGCAGCCGACGTCTACATGCCACTCGACGGCACCGTCACCGAAGTGAATGAAGCGCTGCGTGCCGACCCGGCACTTGCAAACAGCGACCCCCAGGGCAAGGGCTGGTTCTTCAAGATCACGGTGACCGAGCGCAGCCAGTTTGATGCGCTGATGGACGGCCCGGACTACACCCGCTTCTCTGAATCCGCCTGAAGCTTTCGCGCCTCGCCCTTCCCTTAAAGCCTTTTCCGATTGATTGCCATGCCCGTGACCGCCCATAACCCCAGCCTTGCAGAGCTCGAAAACAGCAGCGAGTTCATTGCCCGCCACATTGGCATCAGCGCGGCCGACGAGCAGCACATGCTGGGTGTCATTGGCGAGCCCAGCCGCTCCGCACTGATTGACAGCATCGTGCCCAGCAGCATCGCACGCACTACCAAGATGGCGATTCCGGATGCGGTGACGGAAGCTGCCGCACTGGCTGAACTCAAGGCGATGGCGAGCAAAAACAAGGTGCTCAAGAGCTTCATCGGGCAGGGCTATTACGGCACCCACACGCCGGGCGTGATTCTGCGCAACATCCTGGAGAACCCGGCCTGGTACACCGCCTACACGCCCTACCAGGCCGAGATCTCGCAGGGCCGCATGGAAGCGCTGGTGAACTTCCAGACCATGGTCTGCGACCTCACTGCCATGCCGATTGCCAATGCCTCCATGCTGGACGAGGCCACGGCCGCCGCCGAGGCCATGACGCTGGCCCGCCGCTCGGTGCGCAGCAAGAGCAATGTGCTGGTGGTGGCCGGTGACTGCCACGCCCAAACCATCGAAGTGCTGAAGACGCGTGCGGCACCGCTGGGGCTGGAAATCCAGGTGGCCAATTCCGCCCATGAGTGGGAGATGATGCTGCACGGTGACTACTTTGCCGTGCTGGTGCAATACCCCTCCACCAGCGGCCGTGTGGACGATTGGGGACCGGAAGTGGCCAAGGTGCATGCCAAGCAGGCCGCCTTTATCGTCGCCGCCGATTTGCTGGCCCTGACCCTGCTAAAGCCCCCTGGCGAGTGGGGCGCCGACATCGTGGTCGGCACGACCCAGCGCTTTGGCATGCCGCTGTGCAACGGCGGCCCGCACGCCGCCTACATGGCCTGCCGAGACGAATACAAACGCTCCATGCCTGGGCGCCTGGTGGGTGTGAGCGTAGATATACATGGCAACCCGGCCTACCGCCTGGCGCTGCAAACCCGCGAGCAGCACATACGCCGCGAAAAAGCCACCTCCAACATCTGCACCGCACAGGTCTTGCCGGCGGTGGTGGCCAGCATGTATGCGGTCTACCACGGGCCGCAGGGCCTGAGGCGCATCGCCCAGCGCGTGGCCACGCTCACCGCCATTCTGGCGCGCGGCCTGCAGGGCATGCGCTATGCGCTCACTGCCAGCAGCGCCTTTGACACCCTTACCGTGCACTGCGCCAGCAAGGCCGAAGCCGTGGCCTTGCTGCAGCGGGGCGTGGCCCAGGGCGTGAACCTGCGCCTGTCCTGGGACCAGTACGTCAGCGTCTCGCTGGACGAGACCACCACGCGCGAGGATGTGGCCCTGCTCTGGTCCATCTTCGCCCAACCGCGCCAGGCACTGCCCACCGTGGAGCTGCTGGCTGCCGATGCGGCGCCACTGATACCTGCCGACTTGCAACGCAGCTCGGCCTACCTGGCCCACCCGGTCTTCAACAGCCACCACTCCGAGACCAGCATGCTGCGCTACATCCGCATGCTCAGCGACAAAGACCTGGCGCTGGACCGCAGCATGATCCCGCTGGGCTCCTGCACCATGAAGCTCAACGCCACCAGCGAGATGATTCCCATCACCTGGCCCGAGTTTGCCAACATCCACCCCTTCTGCCCGGCCGATCAGCGCCAGGGCTATGCGGAACTGGACGCGCAGCTGTGCGCCTGGCTGTGCGCCGCCACCGGCTATGCCGGCATCAGCCTGCAGCCCAATGCGGGCAGCCAGGGTGAGTACGCCGGCCTCTTGGTGATACGCGCCTGGCATGCCTCGCGCGGTGACAAGCACCGCACCATCTGCCTGATTCCCAGCAGCGCCCACGGCACCAATCCGGCCAGCGCCACCATGGCCGGCATGCAGGTGGTGGTCACCGCCTGCGACAGCGCCGGCAATATAGACATGGAGGACCTGCGCGCCAAGTGCGAGCAGCACAGCGCCAACCTGGCCGCCGTGATGATCACCTACCCCAGCACCCACGGCGTCTTCGAGACCCAGGTAAAAGAGCTCTGTGCCCTGGTGCACCAGCACGGTGGGCGCGTCTATGTGGATGGCGCCAATATGAACGCCCTGGTCGGCACCGCCGCACCGGGCGAGTTTGGCGGCGATGTCAGCCATCTGAATTTGCACAAGACCTTTTGCATTCCGCACGGCGGTGGCGGACCCGGCGTCGGCCCGGTCTGCGTGGTGGCCGATCTGGTGCCCTTTCTGCCCGGCCACAAGGCCGGTGGTGTGCGCAGCTGGGGCGTGGGTGCGGTATCGGCCGCGCCCTTGGGCAATGCAGCGGTGCTGCCAATCAGCTGGATGTACATCCGCATGATGGGTGCGGACGGCTTGAAGCACGCCACTGAGGCGGCGATTCTGGCGGCCAACTACATCAGCACCCGCCTGACGGACGCCTACCCCACGCTGTACGCCAGCGCCGGCCAGAACGGCAAACGCGGCCATGTGGCGCACGAATGCATTCTGGATTTGCGCCACTTCAAGGAAAGCTGCGGCGTGATGGCCGAGGACGTGGCCAAGCGCTTGATGGACTATGGCTTTCACGCGCCCACCCTGTCCTTCCCAGTGCCCAACACCTTGATGGTGGAGCCTACCGAGAGCGAAACCCTGGCCGAACTGGACCGCTTCATCGATGCCATGTTGGCCATACGCGCCGAAATTGCGCAGGTGGAACAAGGCGTCTGGCCGCAGGACAACAACCCGCTCAAGCACGCACCGCACACTGCCGCCAGCGTGGTGGGTGATGCCTGGGAGCGCCCCTACCCGCGCGAGCTGGGCGCCTTTCCGCTGCCCAGCCTGAAGGCGGTGAAGTACTGGCCCACGGTGGGCCGGGTGGACAATGTGTATGGAGACCGCAATCTGTTCTGCAGTTGCGTGCCGATTACGCAATACTCCAACCCGTGACCCTCACCACCCGAAACGTTTCCCCCCTCCTACTGCGCCGGCTGCTGACGCTGCTGCTGGCCACCAGCCTGGCACCCTGGGCGCTGGCGCAAAGCACCGAGCCTGCAGCTGCGGCGCCCAGTGCCGCAGCCTCCGCTACCACACCACAAGGCGCTGCCGCCAAGCCCCTGCCCCGCGTCACCGTGGTGCTGGCCGGCGGCGGTGCCAAGGGCTTTGCACACCTGGCGCTGCTGCGCCGGCTGGAGCAGGACCATATCCAGATCGCCAAAATTATTGGCACCAGCATGGGCGCGGTGATTGGCAGCCTGTATGCCAGTGGCATGAGCACCCAGCAGATTGAAAAAGTCATAGGCAGCCTGGACCCCGGGCGCGTGGCCCTGGACCAGCTGGACCGCAGCGAACTGCCGCACCGCAGCCGCGAGTACCAGCAGCGCTACCCGGTGGACCTGGAGCTGGGCATCAAAAACGGTGCACTCACCTTTGCCCGTGGTGTCAGTGACGGCCAGCGTTTTCTGGCGCTGATGCAGGAGCTCACCGCCAACGTGGCACCCAACAGCAGCTTCGATGTGCTGAAGATTCCGTTTCGCGCCGTGGCCACGCGCTACCGCGATGGCGAGCTGGTGGCGTTTGACCATGGCTCCCTGGCCCTGGTGGTGCGCGCCAGCATGGCCGCACCCGGTGTGTTTGCACCGGTGGAGATCGACGGCGAGACCTATGTGGACGGCGGGCTGGTGGCCAACCTGCCAGTGGAAGTGGCGCTGCGCGAAGGCTCCGACATCATCGTCGCCTCTTACCTGGGCGACACCGACAAAATCGGCGAGAACCTGGACGCCGGCAACGCCCTGAGCGTGGCCAACCGCATGCTGGAAATCCTGATGCGGCAAAACGAGCGCCGCAACATCGCCCTGCTGCGCCCGCAGGACATCCTGGTGCGGCCACAGTTGCAGGACTTCAGCTTTGGCAGCTTCAGCCAACCGGCCGAAATCATCCAGGCCGGCCAACAAGCGGTGCAGGCCCAGGACGCGCGCTTTCAGCAACTGGCGCAGGTGGCGTCGGTCAGTCCCGAGCAGCTGAACGCATCCATACCCAACTTCACCCAGCGTGACATCACCATCAAACAGCTGCGCGTGAACGGCAACAAGGATGTCAGCGCGGACTTCATAGAGCGCATTCTGCAGCCCCTGCTGGGCAAGCAATACCAGGCCCACGCCGTCAACCAGAAGCTCGATGAGCTCTACACCAGTGGCAATTTTGAACGCATCAACTACCAGCTCACGCAGCTGCAGGGCGACCAGTACGAGCTGGTGGTGGAAGTGAATGAAAAAACCTACGGCCCCAACTTCCTCAAGACCAGCCTGGGCTTTTACAGCGAAAGCAGCGGCACCAATCTGTTTTCCCTGGGTGTGGGCTACCGCCGGCCCTGGTTCACGCCCTCGGGCCTGGAACTGCAGGCCGATGTGCGGGCCGGATCGCAAAGCGAGCTGGCCGTGAGTCTGTTCCAGCCGCTGTCCGAGCGCTGGGGCCTGAACGCCTTTGCCTCCTACAACAGCAGCGAGCTGCCAATTTACCGTCCGGACGTGAGCACGGCACAAAAAATGGCCAGCAGCACTCTGCGCCGCGAAGAACTAGGGCTGAACCTGTCCTATGACATCAGCCAAAAGGCCACGGCCAAGATTGGCGTGATGGCCAACCAGACCCATGTCACCATAGACACCGCCAAAACCGTGGGTTATACGCTGGACACGGGAGCGACCCAGAGCTACGTGCTGCAGGACGGCCAATGGGAATTTGCCGGCCTGAATGCCAGCTTCACGGCCGATCTGCTGGACTCCCCCTCCTTCCCTACCAGCGGCTACTACATCAACGTGGCGGCGGCCCAGGGCGTGACCGGCACCAACCAGTACAACAGCTTTCGCGCCAACGCGCTCTGGGCACACAGCTATGGCGCGCACGTGATCAACCTGGGCTTGGACCTGGGCGCCGACCATATCTTCGACTGCAATGGCTGCAGCCTGCCGACCTCGCTGGCACCGCTCTACCTGGGCGGCTTCCAGTCCATGGGTGCCTACCAGATGGGCCAGCTCATAGGTGACCGCCTGGTGCATTTGCAAGGTACGTATATGTACCGGTTGATCGACGGCGGCGTGCTGCGCCAACCCACCTTTGTCGGCTTTGTGGCCGAAGCCGGCGACGCCTGGCTGAGCACCAAGGAGTCCAGCACCAAATACAGCGGCACCCTCTTTATCGGTGTGGACAGCAAAATCGGCGATGTGTTCGTGGGCCTGGCCTCGGGCAGTGGTGGCAACCGCAATGTGTTTTTGCAGTTGGGCAGGCGCTTCAGTTTGTGGTGAGCGCGTTGGGGGCTAACTCTTGACGCCAAAGCGATTGGCCACTTGGCGGCGAAATTCGCGTGGCGTCATGCCCTTGATGTCCAGAAAGCGGCGGTTGAAGTTGGCAATATTGTTGAAGCCCACGTCGTAGGCGATGCTGGTGATCTGCCGGTCGGACTCCATCAGGAACTGGCAGGCGCGGTTGATGCGCACGTGGTTCACAAAGTCCGTGAAGGTGTTGCCGGTGGCACGGCGGAAGAAGCGCGAAAAGCGGCTCTCGTTCATGCCCAGCTCCTCGGCAAGCGACGCCGCCGACAAGGGCTCACCCAGCTTGTCGGTGATGCGCATCAGGATGGCGTTGATCTGGTCCAACTGCGCGTCGTTGTCCACGCTCTGGATTTGCGCGTTGGAGAGCAGACGGTAGTCCTTGCACTGGGCCAGCTCACCCATGAATTCGCAGAACGCACCAAAGCGTTTGAGGCCTTGGGCTGCCTTCACGTTTTGCCAATGCGCCAGGGCCTGCGGGTACAAATCAAAAAATTCGATGCCGTGTTTGGCCCGCTCCAACAGCGGCAGCACGGCGCGCATTTCAGGAATGTGGCGGCTGGCCTCCTCCATGGGTGCGTGCGGGAACTGAATCACCAGATCGCGCTCGGCCACACCTTCGGTGGGCAAGTCCATGCTGACCCAGTTGTGCGGCAGGCGCGGGCCGGTCAGCACCAGATGGCCGGGCTGGAACTGGCCGATCCAGTCGCCCACAAAGGCCTTGCCGGAGCTGGCCGTGATCAGGTGCAGCTCGTACTCGTCGTGGTAGTGCCAGCGCGCCAGCGGCGTGGGGAATCCGTGCGACAGGCAGCGGATGATGCCCACCTCTTCCGGCCTTTCATAGCCCAGCTCGGGCGAGCGGCTGTAGTCGTGCTCGAGTTCAGGCTTGAGTTGGCGCGGTTTGG
>JAYVNF010000371.1:0-11382 GCA_043758575.1 Rhodoferax sp. | reverse complement strand
CGACCACGCCAAGGCGCTGGTCTGGCAGCGCAATTTCGAGGTGCTGAAAAACCAATACTTCATCGCCCAGCGCCAGTTTGAAATGCTCAACCTGCTGGACGGCCAGGTGCAGTTTCTGGTGACCGAAAGCTCGCTGCCGCAGACGCTCTACTACAACGAGAACTACGAGCCCAACATCTGTGATGTGGCCAAAACGCGCGCGCAAATTCTGGCCTGGCACGGCATGCACGACAACATCAACATCCTGGTGGAGCGCGGTGACAAGCGCTATGTGCGGGCCGGGCGTTTGCAGGAAGAAGAGCAGGCCCGTGCCATCGATCTGGGGCTACGCAGCCTGCTGGACCGCGAGGGCATTGCGTACACCACGCTGGCACCTGACATCACGGCCATCAACGCATTTGCGACCTCTTTGCTGGTGTGAGCGACAGATCGGTGTGCAGCTACCAGAGCGCGCCTGAAGCCATGCACAAATGGCATGCTTGTTGCTGGGATATCCCTCTTTACGGTGCGGATGGAATGCTGCTTATACTGAGTCCCCAGGGCTTGGCTTAAGCAAAAGCCCTATATCCAACCGTAAAAAAGTGGGTTAAGTTCCACGCCGTGGAAACGTATTCACATTTTTCATTTCATTAAATACTTGGAGTTTGAAACTCATGAAGCTTAAATCCGTTGCTGTTGCAGTGCTGGCCGTTACCTCTGGCCTCGCATTTGCCCAATCCGTCGTGACCATCGCCCACGTAGGCCCCACCAGCGGCGCAATTGCCCACCTGGGTAAAGACAACGAAAACGGCGCCATCATGGCCGTGGAAGAAATCAACGCAGCCGGCCTGACCATCGGCGGCCAGAAGGTCACCCTGAAGCTGATGACCGAAGACGACGCAGCCGATCCCAAGCAAGGCACTGCCGTCGCCCAGAAGCTGGCCGATGCCAAGGTTTCCGGCGTGATCGGTCACCTGAACTCGGGTACCACCATTCCCGCTTCCAAGATTTATAGCGACGCTGGCATCCCCCAGATTTCGCCCTCCGCCACCAACCCCAAGTACACCCGCCAAGGTTTCAAGACTACCTTCCGCGTGGTGGCTGATGACACCCAACTGGGTGGCACTCTGGGCCGTTACGCTGTCAACACCCTCAAGGGCAAGACCGTGGCCGTGATCGACGACCGTACCGCTTACGGCCAGGGCGTTGCTGAAGAGTTCAGCAAGGCTGTGACCGCTGCCGGCGGCAAAGTGGCTGCCAAGGAATTCACCACCGACAAGGCGACCGACTTCAACGCCATCTTGACCACCATCAAGGGCAAGAAAGTGGACGTGGTCTTCTTCGGCGGCATGGACGCTGTGGCCGGCCCGATGCTGCGCCAGATGAAGTCCCTGGGCATCAACGCCAAGTTCATGGGTGGCGACGGCATCTGCTCCACCGAACTGGTGAAGCTGGCTGGCGACGCAATTGCCGACAACCAAGTCTATTGCGCTGAAGCCGGTGGCGTGGAAGGCAAGGGCAAGGCTGGCATGGAAGCCTTCAAGGCCAAGTTCAAGGCCAAGTTCGGCACCGAAGTGCAAGTCTACGCACCCTATGTGTACGACAGCCTGAAGCTGATGGTGGCTGCCATGGTCAAGGCCGGCTCTTCCGACCCCGTGAAGTACCTGCCCGTGCTGGCTGCTACCAAAGACTACCCCGGCGTGACCGGCCCCATCACCTTTGACGAAAAGGGTGACATCAAGGGCGGCGCTTTGACACTGAAGACCATCAAGGGCGGCAAGCTGGAAGAAATCGCTGTGATCCGTTAATCACGGTTAACCACGGCTCCCGGTTAATGGCAACGCAAGTTGCCTACCCAGAAAAGCGCACTGCACAACAGTGCGCTTTTTTTTGCGCCTTTGTGCCTGCGTGTGAGGTGCTGGAGCCTCTTGATGTGCGTGGTGCATGTGGGCTGCGCTTGGTGCGCATAAGCGCCGCAACGGCGCTCCTAGAATGCCCGTATGCGCTCTGACACACTTGCCCACCCACTGTCCGCTGCACTGGACCAGATCCACACCGAAGTCCAGGCCCTGTTTGGCCAGGGCCAGGTGGCCGATTACATTCCCGCCCTGGCCCAGGTGCAGCCGCGCCAGTTCGGCATGGCCCTGGCGCTGACCGATGGCAGCACCTTCGCCGTGGGGGATGCGCACACCGCCTTCTCGATCCAGAGCATCAGCAAGCTGTTCACCTTTGTGCTGGCGCTCAAAGTCGTGGGCGATGCGGTATGGAAACGCGTAGGCCGCGAGCCCTCGGGCGCCGCCTTCAACTCCATGGTGCAGCTGGAAAGCGAGCGCGGCATTCCGCGCAACCCCTTCATCAATGCAGGTGCCCTGGTCATCACCGACATGCTGACCACCCGCTATGCGCACCTGGACTATGCGCTCTTGGGCGCCCTGCGTCGCCTGACGGACGACCCGACCCTGAGCTGGAACGTCCAGGTGGCCAAGTCCGAGCGCGAGACGGCACACCGCAACATGGCCCTGGCCTACTTCATGAAAAGCTATGGCAACTTTGTGAACCCGCCCGAACTGGTGCTGGACAACTACTGCCGCCAGTGCGCCATTGAAATGAGCTGTGCCCAGCTGGCCCAGGCCAGCATGTTTCTGGCCAACGCCGGGCGCGACCTGAATCGCCATGGCCAACCCGATGAGCAGATGCTGCGGCCTGACGAGGCGCGCCGCGTCAACGCCCTGCTGCTGACCTGCGGCGCCTATGACGCCGCCGGTGACTTTGCCTACCGCATAGGCCTGCCGGTGAAAACCGGCGTGGGCGGCGGCATTGTGGCGATTGCGCCTGGCATGGGCACGGTGGCCGTGTGGGCACCCGAGCTGGACGCCAAAGGCAACTCGGTGCTGGGGGCGTTTGCGCTGGAGCGGCTGGTGCAGCTCACCGGCTGGCACTACGCCAGCGCCTGAGCCTGGGGCCACGTCTAAAATGAAAGCATGAGCACGTCCCCCACCAACACCAATCCCGCAGCCGCTGCGGCTTCTGAAGCCATCAAGCCGAGCAACTTTCTGCGCCAGATCATAGAAAGCGACCTGGAAAAAGGCACCTATGCCGCGCGCCGCTGGGCCGGCAGCCCGGGCGACGCCGCCCACCACGCCGCAGGCCAGGCCGATCCGGCCACGATCCGCACCCGCTTCCCGCCCGAGCCCAACGGCTATTTGCACATAGGCCACGCCAAAAGCATTTGCCTCAACTTCGGTCTGGCGCGTGACTATGGCGGCGTGTGCCATCTGCGCTTTGACGACACCAACCCCGAAAAAGAAGACACCGAGTACGTCAACAGCATCATCGACTCGGTGCGCTGGCTCGGCTTTGACTGGGCCCAGATCGGCCAGGCCGCTGGCAGCGCTGCACCCTACCAGGCCAGCGACTACTTTGGCTTTATGTACCGCGCGGCCGTTTACCTGATTGAAGCCGGCCTGGCCTATGTGGACGAGCAGACTGCCGAGCAAATGCGCCTCTCTCGCGGCGACTTTGGTAAACCGGGTGTGGACAGCCCGTTTCGCAGCCGCTCGCCGGCCGAAAACCTGCTGCGCTTTCAAGAGATGCAGGGCGGCAAACACGAAGACGGCTCCATGGTGCTGCGCGCCAAGATCGACATGGCCAGCCCCAACATCAACATGCGCGACCCGGCCATCTACCGCATACGCCGCGCCACCCACCACAACACCGGTGACACCTGGTGCATCTACCCCATGTACACCTTTGCGCATCCGATTGAGGACGCGCTGGAGCAGATCACCCATAGCATCTGTACCCTGGAATTTGAAGACCAGCGCCCGTTTTACGACTGGCTGATGGAGCGCCTGTGCGAGGGTGGCCTGCTGACCAGCCCGCCGCCCCACCAGTACGAGTTTGCGCGCCTGAATTTGACCTATGTGATCACCAGCAAACGCAAGCTCGCGCAGCTGGTGTACGACCACAAGGTGAGTGGCTGGGACGACCCACGCATGCCCACCATCGTGGGCCTGCGCCGGCGCGGCTACACGCCGCAAAGCCTGCTGCTGTTTACCGAACGCATAGGTGTCACCAAAAGCGACAGCTGGATTGACTACAGCACCCTGGAAGGCTGCCTGCGCGAAGACCTGGAGAGCAAGGCGCACCGCGGCATGGCTGTGCTCAATCCGGTCAAACTGGTTCTCACCAACTGGGACGAGGTCATGGGTGCCGGCCACTTGGAGCCTTGCACCCAGCCCGCCCTGCCCCACGCGCCCGAAGGCATGGAGCCGCCACCGGCACGCCACTTCAGCATCGGCAAAGAGGTGTGGATTGAGCGCGAAGATTTTGAAGAAGTGCCACCCAAAGGCTACAAGCGGCTGTTCCCGGGCAACAAGGTGCGCCTCAAGGGCGGCTATGTGATCGAGTGCAGCGGCTGCACCAAGGATGAGAACGGAAACATCACCGAAGTCCTGGCCAGCGTGGTGCCCGACACCAAGAGCGGCACGCCCGGCAGCGATGCGGTCAAGGTCAAGGCCGCCATCACCTGGGTCGGCGTGGCCAACGGCGTCAACGCCGAAGTGCGAATGTACGACCGCCTCTTTCTGGATGCGCAACCCGATGCCGGTGGCAAGGACTTCATCGAGAGCCTGAACCCGGACAGCCTGAAAGTGGTGACCGCCATCGTCGAGCCCTCATTGGCGCAGGCCGTGGCGGGCCAGCAGTTTCAGTTTGAGCGCCATGGCTACTTTGTGGCGGACTTGAAGGACCATGTGCAGGGAAACAGGCCGGTGTTTAACTTGGCGGTGGGGTTGAAGGATTCTTGGGGGAAGTGAACCGCAATCTGCCACTGCTTGCCGCGAACTTGACAATCCTCCAACAACCCAAATTCAGGTTTCTTCCAATCCAATTTTGGTATGTAAAAAGCGTACGCCTTCGCTAGCGCCCCTGAGCCAACACAAACTGCACCCCCGCACACACCGCCGCCACCTGCGCCGCAACACATTGCTCCGGCGTCGCACGTGCGCTGTCCGGGTACACCTCGGTCGTGGTCGTATAGCGCGCACCGGTGATGCCCGCGCACAGACCCAGCTCCTGCATGGCGTAGTGAATCACACCCGGTGCTGCCAGGGCTGAACCCAGAATTTCATTCTTCGCATCAGCAGGCGCGATGTGCGTGACGCGCTGCACCGCTTGCAATATGGCCTGCTGGAATTGCGGCTGCGGGTTGGCCGCATCATCCACCAGATAAAAGCCGTCGGGGATGCTGCCGGGTTCAAACAACAAGCCGTCGCGCGCGGCCACGGCCGGGCGGTATTCGGACTCGTCGGTGTCGGTGGTTTCATGCAGATCGATGTGGGCCATGAACTGGCCACGCAAGGGTTCAAGCAGCCGCATCAAGGCCGCTGATTCCTGCGCCGGGCTGTCCACACGAAAAGAACGGTTCGGATCGATGGCATCAAAGTTCCAGCGGTGAATACACTCATAGGCCCAGGGGCTCACGCAAGGCACCACCAGCAAATTGACCCGGCCTGCAAAACCAAGCGCTGGCCCCTCCAAAAAGCGCAGCGCGCCGTGCACGCCACTGGTTTCATAGCCGTGTACGCCACCGGTCACCAGCACGCTGGGCAGCTCGGGCTGCCAAGGGCGGCTACGCAGCGCAAGCAGGGGGTAGCGCTCCCCCGCGTAGGCCACCTCGCCATAGGGCACGGCGTCAAAGCGGCTGCGCAGGCGCTCCACGCCGGCCAGCACATCGTCTGCATAGCTGCGCTGGCGCAGTTGGCGCGCGCGCCACTGGGCCCGTTCTGCGGCGCCCCAGGGAATGCCGGGAGAACCTATAGGGTAGAAGTAAGAATTGGTCATGGCGTGTTGGCCCGATTCGGGACGGTTGGAACCAGCGTAGGGATATTGTGAATGGGCTATTCTGACCGCCATGCAAGCCCACGACATTCTCCACTTCTGGTTTGAAGAACTCAGTGCCAAGCAGCACTTCGGCAAAGACGCCGCGCTGGACGGCGCCATTGCGCAACGCTTTGGCGCCACCCTGGAGGCAGCGGCGCAGTGCGAACTGTGTGCCTGGCGCACCACGGCAGAGGGGCGGCTGGCGGAGATCCTGGTGCTGGACCAGTTCTCGCGCAACGTCTACCGCGACACGCCACGCGCCTTTGCACAGGACGCCATCGCTTTGGTACTGGCGCAGGAACTGGTGGCCAGCGGGCAGGACCGCAGTCTGCCCATAGCGCAGCGTGCCTTTGCCTATATGCCCTTTATGCACAGCGAATCGGCTGCAGTGCATGCACAGGCGCTGGCCGTTTTTTCACAACCGGGCTTGGAAGATACCTTGCGCTTTGAGCGGCACCACCTCTCCATCATTGAGCGCTTTGGACGCTATCCCCATCGGAATGCGATTCTGGGGCGTAGCTCCAGCGCGGCCGAGTTGGCGTTTTTACGCGAGGCGGGTTCGTCGTTTTAGCAACCAGGGTTTCCAGTGCCAGTGCGGCAATGACCACCAGCAGCGGCATGATGGCCTCGCGGTAGCGGAAGCTGACAAAGAACAGCATGTGCACCGCCGTATAGCTGGCCAGCGCCAGCCACAACACGGCCGTTGGCCGGCTACGCCAGGGCTGCAAGGGCCGCAGGCCCAGGCTTGCAACTGCCAGTGCCGCCAGCACGCCGTACTGCAAATTCCACAGCACCCGGACCAGGGTTTCGATGCCGGAGCCCGGCCCTTTGCCGGCATGCCAGGGTGGCATCCAGAAGTACATGCCCTTGCTGGCGGCCAGAGATAAAAACGCGGCCGGATGCTGGGCAATCCAGTCCATCGCTTCCCGCTTGAGTACTTCGGAGGCCTGTACCTCGCCCATCTTGCGCAAGCCATTCCAGCTGGCGCCCCGCGGTGTCTCGGCAATCGACATGTACCAACCGGTGGCCGCCGGGTTGTTGCCGGTATAGAAATTGAAACCGCCATTGGTATTGAGCACCGGCGCACCCAGCAGGCGGGCATTGCGCTCCAGCCAGGGCGCGGTCACCAGCACCGCCAGCAGCACCATGGCCAAGCCCCATACGCACTTGCGGGGCAGTGCCAGCGCAGACCAGGCCAAGGCCAGCAGCACCGCAGCGGCAAGCGACAGCGCAGCATTGCCGCTCAGGGCCAGCAGGCCCAAGAGCAGGCCACAGCCCAGCGCCATATTCCAGGTCGGTTGGTGCAGCAGGCGCAGTGCGCAGCACAGCAGGCCCAGCACCAGCGGAATCACCAGGTTCTCTTTGGCCAGGTACACGCCGTACACACTGGCCGGCAAATACAGGGCCCAGGCGGCGGCAGCGGCCAGGCGCCCCAGACGGGCGGCGCCGGCCTCTTTGGCAAGCATGTAGCACAGCACAATGGACAGCCCGCCCAGGGCCAGGTTGGCAACGCGGGCCACCCAGACGGATTCGCCAAAGACCGCCCAGGCCGGTGCCAGCACGAACAGCGGATAGCCCACGTTGTACATGGCATAGTTGCCCATGTTGTCCACCATGTCCTGGCCGTGAACCAAGCCCAGTGCCATGCTTTGGTAGGCCAGCTCATCGCTCTCGGGCGTGTGTTGAAAGCCAACAAGGGCCAGCAGCCGCAGCGCCAGGCCTAGCAGCACGATGGCCGGCAAAAGCAAATGCAAATGGCCATGGCGGCGCTGAATCCATTGTTCCCGGTGCATCATCCAAGCTGCTCCATCCACAAAACTGCTGCACAAAGCCATGCACCCCGAAGACCTGCAAAAACTGGTCACCCTGACCATGCCGTATGGCAAACACAAGGGCATGCTGCTGGCCGATCTGCCCGGCAACTACCTGACCTGGTTCGCCCGCGAAGGCTTTCCCAAAGGGGAGCTGGGCCGCCTGCTGGCCCTGATGCATGAGATTGACCACAACGGTCTGTCGGACCTGTTGAAGCCATTGCGGGGAGCACGCAACTAGCTTCGCATGCTGCGGCAGTTGCGCCTTTGTGCGTTGACATTGCGCAAGGTCTGCAGCGCCCTGCGCGGCGCGATTAGAGCATCTTCTGGATCAAAGCACCCTTGAACAGCACCGGACCGGTGGGGCCGGTGGCGCTGGGTACGCCGCCCTTGGGCTCCAGGCTGATGGCCAGGGCGGGGACTTCGCGCACATCGCTCTCGCCCGCCGTCAGGCGCAGCAGCTTGTCCTGGCCCAGCACGCCCAGGGACTTGGGGCCGCCCGCTGGTGGCAGGGCCCAGAGTTGCAGCGAACGGTCGTCCGCCTCGTGGTAGGCACCCACGCGCTGCAGGGTCAGCTTGCTGTTTTTCGGATCAAAGGTCACCAGCATGGAGGCTGCGGCCTTGTCGTCCGCCAGCACGGCCACGTATTCGATCTGCGGCGTGGCTTGCAATTGCGTTTGCAGAACGGCGATTTCGCTGCCCAGTTGTTCGCGCGTGCCCACAACCGCCGTGATGGCCAGCACCGTGGCCAATGCGCCAGCGGCACTGGCGCTGCGCCACAGCAGCAAGCTGTGCAGCCAGCCGACCTTGCCCGCCGCATCGGACGTGGCTTGCGTACGTGCCTGGGCCATGGCGCTTTGCACGCGCTCGGCCTGCACCAGGTTGTCAATGCGCGTCCACACCGCCGATGCAGGTTGGGCGCTGGGTTGCAGTTCGTTGATGCTGGCGAGGCGGCCTTGCCAGATCAGGGCGGCGGCACGCACCGGCGCGTTCTCGCGCGCAATGCTCTCAAAGCGCCGGCGTGCTGGCCCGCGCAGCGTACCCAAGGCGTAGCTGGCGGCCAGGCGGTCCAGGAGTTCGGGGTGGTCTTGTAGTTTCATGGCAGTGACTCAGGCAAAACGTGCCATGCACAAACGCAGCTGGTCCAGGCCACGGCGTATCCAGGTCTTGACCGTGCCCAACGGCAGCTGCAGCTGGCTGGCCAATTCGCTGTGGCTCAGGTCGCGCATATAGGCCAGGTTGACCAGCTCGCGCTGTTTGTGCTCCAGCCGTGCCAGGCATTGGCTCAAGGCCCAGGCCTGCTCACTCGCCTGCGCCGTGTCCTGGGGTGTGGGGCCGCCGCCATCCAGGCTGTCGGCCAGCTCCTCATCGATTTCCTGGCGCTGGTGCATGCGTTCGGCCGCACGCCGGCGCAGCAGGTCCAGGGCGCGGCTGCGCACGATCAGCCCCATCCAGGCCATGGGTGGGCTCAAGCTCGCACTGTAATCGGGGGCTGAACGCCAGATCGTCATGAAGGCCTCCTGCAGCACGTCTTCGGCCAGCTCGCGCTGCGGCACCACGCGCAGCGCCAGGCCATAGAGCTTGCCGGCACAGGCCTCGTAGAGGGACTTGAGCGCTGCCTGGTCCTGCCGGGCAATGCGTTCCAGCAGGGCGATGAGCGTGGTGTCTGGGTTGTCAGCATGCATGGGGCCATTGTCAGGGAGATTGTGTGCCCCGGGTAGGGCTGGGGGTTCGATGGGCATCGTAGGGAGTACGCGCCATACGGCCCAATGGATTCAAAAAAGAAATTTTCAAATAGTTGAATCCACTGCGGGGCGGCCCGCGTATTCAGGGAGAGAGCGGGAAATCCCGGCATCTCTTTCTGCAACTCAACTCACCAAGGGACATCGCCATGCAATCCATTGTTCAAACGCTTTCCAGCCAAACCCAGGCGGCTTCACGCCGCTCGTTCATGGGCCGCACCGGCACCTTGTCTGCCGTGGCCGTGGCCATGCTGGCCGGCAAAGACGCACTTGCCCAGGGCATGGGCGCTGACACCTCCAAAGATGTGGCCATCCTCAACATCGCCCTGGGCCTGGAGCACGAAGCCATCAACGCCTACCAGCTGGGCGCTGGCAGCGGCTTGCTGCAAAAGCCGGCGCTGGACGTGGCCGTGCGCTTCCAGGCCGACCACAAGGCCCACCGCGACGCCCTGATTGCCACCATCCAAAAACTGGGCGGCAGCGCTGTAATGGAGAAGAAGCTCGACGAATATGCCAAGGCCCTGAAGGCTGACACGCTGCGCAACCAGGGCGATGTGCTGGACCTGGCGGCCCGCCTGGAGCTGGGCGCCATCAATGCCTACCTGGGTGTGATCCCAGCCTTTGGCAACCGCGATCTGGCCAAGGTGGCCGGCCGCTTGGCCACCGACGAGACCATGCACTATGTGCTGCTGAACAACGCGCTGGGCCGTCCGTTGCCCACAGGCGCACTGTCCTTCGGCGCCTGATGTTCCGGCGCAGCGGCTCCAGGGTGTGGGCACTGGCCTGTGCCAGCGCCTGCCTGTTGTTGGGGCTGTTGCCTGCGTTGGTGCAGGCGCAGTCACAGTCGCATGTGGCAGTCCAAGCGAGCGCTCAGCCCGCTGCCCAGAGCGCATCGCTGAGCCGCGGCCAACAGTTGGTCGAATCCCGTTGTTTTGCCTGCCACAGCCTGGACGAAAACCGCGTGGGCCCGGCCCTGCATGGCGTGGTCGGGCGCGTAGCAGGCAAGGCGGCCGGCTATGCCTATTCCGACGCCCTGGCCACAGCCACCCACACCTGGGATGGCAACAGCATCACGGCCTGGCTTACCGACCCCGAACAGTTGCTGCCTGGTCAGCGCATGAACTACCGGCTGGAGCAGGCGCAGGACCGCGCAGACGTGGTGGCCTACTTGAGCAGCTTGTCTGGCACCGCACGGCCATAAGGCGGCTCAGCAACTGTGACCGTCACTGTTTCTCTTTTCACTTCCCTCTTCTCACTTTTACCCGAGGAAAAAACATGCACCTCCCTACCGCACTGTCTCTGCTGGCCCTGGCCACCCTGGGCGCCTGCGCCAACCAGCCCATGCGCGCACCCTTTAACCAGGCCGGGCTGCCCGACGCGGTCAAGGTCCCCAGCGGCCACCAGGTCGCCATGGAAACCGCAGCGGCTGGCGACATCACCTACCAATGCCGTGCAAACAAGGACAAGGCTGGCCAGTTTGACTGGGTGTTTGTAGGGCCGGATGCCGGCCTGAAAGACCGCAGCGGCAAGATCGTGGGCCGCTACTACGGCCCGCCCGCCACTTGGGAAGGTACCGACGGCGCCAGAGTCACGGGTGCGCAGGTGGCTGTGGCGCCCAACGGCGCTGGCAACATCCCGCTGCAGCTGGTCAAGGCCAACCCGGCCACTGGCAGCATGCAGGGCCTGAGCTATGTGCAGCGCGTGGCCACCTTGGGCGGTGTGACACCAGTTGACGCCTGCACCAAGGAAAAGGAAGGCGTGAACCAGTTGGTGCGCTATTCAGCCGACTATATTTTTTACAAGGCTATGTGAGTTGTACGGGGCACCTATGGGTGCTCCGCGACCACCATCAAATCCAAATGAAAAAGCCATCAATTTTGCGATTGATGGCTTTCCAATTTTGGCGGAGCGGACGGGACTCGAACCCGCGACCCCCGGCGTGACAGGCCGGTATTCTAACCAACTGA
>JAYVNF010000370.1:0-3711 GCA_043758575.1 Rhodoferax sp. | reverse complement strand
TCCCACCCCTTTGGTGACGCAAATCGTGGGCGGTTTTCGCCTGATGGTGGACGACGGTTCACTGCGCGCCGGGGCCAAGGCGCCCTCGATACGCCAGTTTGCCCATGCCAATGGGGTCAGCGTTTACACCGTGGTGGATGCCTATGACCGCCTGGTGGCCCTGGGCTACTTTCTGTCGCAGGCGCATTCGGGTTTTTTTGTGCGCAGCCGTGGTGCACCAGGCACCGCCGTGGTGGGCGCGGGGGGGCAGCACAGTTTTGACTCGATGTGGTACCTGTCGCGCATCTTTGAGAACCGCAAGCTGCACAACAAACCGGGCTGCGGCTGGCTGCCCGGCGACTGGCTGTTTGGCGACGGCATCAAGCGCAGCCAGCGCGCCCTGCTGACGGCCGACGTGGATATGGGCGGCTATGGCGAGCCCAGGGGCTTTCTGCCGCTGCGCCAACTGGTGCGCGACAACCTGGCCGCGCGCCAGATTGTGCTGAACGCGGAACAGGTCCTGCTGACCCAGGGCTCCAGCCAGGCCATGGACCTGGCCGCGCGCAACCTGGTGCGTCCCGGCGACACCGTTCTGGTGGACGAGCCAGGCTATGCCAACCTGCTGTTCTCGCTGCGCTTTCTGGGTGCCCGGCTGATTGGTGCGCCGCGCACACCCAATGGCTATGACCTGGAGGTGTTGGAGCAGCGCATTGCCCAACACCGGCCCAAGGTGTTCTTCACCCAGCCGCGCCTGCAAAGCCCGACCGGCTCCACTGCCTCGCTGTCGCAGCTGCACCGGCTGCTGCAGCTGGCCGAAAAGTACGACTTTGTGGTGGTAGAAAACGACATTTACGCCGACCTGGACCCTGAGACCCGCCCCTCCCTGGCCAGCTTGGACCAGCTCAAGCGGGTGGTCTACATCGGCAGTTTTTCCAAAACCATCTCGCCCAACCTGCGGGTCGGTTACCTGGCGGCCGGACCGCTGCTGCTGGACGAGCTGGCGCGCCTGAAGATGCTCTCAGGCCTGACCTCGTCGGAATTCACCGAACGCCTGGCCTACGGCGCCCTCATCGACGGGCGCTGGCGCAAGCACCTCAAGACCCTGAAAGACCGGCTGGCGCGGGCCCAGCAATTGCTGGCCACGCAGCTGCTGGCGGCCGGCTTTGAGCTGTTCACCGAGCCCAAGGCCGGCATGTTTTTGTGGGCGCGCCATCCCGCAGTGCAAAACGCCGCCGAGCTGGCCTACAAGGCGGCCGAGCAAGACATCCTGCTCGGGCCCGGCCATTTGTTTTCAGTGGACCTGGAGCCCAGCCCCTGGCTGCGCTTTAACGTGGCCTGGGCGCAGGACGAGGCGGTGCAGCGTTTTCTGGGCGAGGTCAGGGACGCGGCCTGAGCGCACCGGGGCGACGCTGCGTGTGGCGCCCCGTCTGCCAGCAGCCTGGGCGCGCGATAATACGGGGCTAATCTTTTTGAATCTGTTCCCGGAAGCCAAGATATGACCCAGCCCGTAATGAGCGTTGCCGACATCCGCAAGACCTTCCTCGACTTCTTTGCCTCCAAGGGCCACACCGTGGTGGCCTCCAGCCCGCTGGTGCCCGGCAACGACCCCACGCTGATGTTCACCAACTCCGGCATGGTGCAGTTCAAGGACGTGTTCCTGGGCACGGACAAACGCTCCTATGTGCGCGCCACCTCGGTGCAGGCCTGCCTGCGCGCCGGCGGCAAGCACAACGACCTGGAAAACGTGGGCTACACCGCGCGCCACCACACCTTCTTTGAGATGCTGGGCAACTGGAGCTTTGGTGACTACTTCAAGCGCGAAAGCCTGAAGTGGGCCTGGGAGCTGCTAACCGAGGTCTACAAGCTGCCCAAGGAACGCCTGCTGGCCACGGTCTACGAAGAGGACGACGAAGCCTATGACATCTGGACCAAGGAAATCGGCCTGCCTGCGGACCGCGTGATCCGCATTGGCGACAACAAGGGCGGGCGCTACAAGAGCGATAACTTCTGGATGATGGCCGACACCGGCCCCTGCGGCCCCTGCTCGGAAATCTTTTACGACCACGGCGACCACATCCCCGGCGGCCCGCCCGGCTCGCCCGAGGAAGACGGTGACCGCTTCATCGAAATCTGGAACAACGTGTTCATGCAGTTCAACATGGACGAGAGCGGTTCGGTCACGCCCCTGCCTGCGCCCTGCGTGGACACCGGCATGGGCCTGGAACGCCTGGCCGCCATCCTGCAGCATGTGCACAGCAACTACGAGATCGACCTGTTCGACCAGTTGATCAAGGCCGCATCGCGCGAGACCGGTGAAGCGGATCTTTCCAACAAGTCCTTGCGCGTGATTGCCGATCACATCCGCGCCACGACCTTCCTGGTGAGTGACGGCGTCATTCCTTCCAACGAAGGCCGCGGTTATGTGCAGCGCCGCATCGTGCGCCGCGCTATCCGCCACGGCTACAAGCTGGGCAAGAAGACCCCGTTTTTCCACAAGCTGGTGGCCGATCTGGTGCGCCTGATGGGCGATGCCTACCCCAAGCTGCGGGTCGATGAAAAACGCATTACCGAAGTGCTCAAGGTCGAAGAAGAGCGCTTCTTCGAGACCCTGGCCACCGGCATGGAAATCCTGGAAGAGGCGCTGAAAGACGGCGCCAAGGTTCTGCCGGGTGATGTGGCCTTCAAGCTGCACGACACCTATGGCTTTCCGCTGGACCTCTCGGCCGACGTGTGCCGCGAGGCCGGCGTGGAAGTCGACTCGGCCGGCTTTGCCGCCGCCATGGAAGCGCAAAAAGCCAAGGGCCGCGCGGCCGGTAAATTCAAGATGGACAAGGCGCTGGACTACAGCGGCGCTGGCAACACCTTCGTCGGTTACGACCACCTGACGCAAGACGCCAAGGTGCTGGCCCTGTATGCCGAGGGCACGCCGGTGGCCGAGATCAAGGCCGGGCAAACGGGCGTGGTGGTGCTGGACACCACCCCGTTTTACGCCGAGAGCGGCGGCCAGGTTGGCGATGTGGGCGCGGTGTTCACCGACTCGGCCCTGTTTGAAGTGGCTGACACGCAAAAGATCAAATCCGATGTGTTTGGCCACCACGGCGCCGTCAAGAACGGCACCCTGGCCGTGGGCGACCGCGTCACGGCCCAGGTGGACGCCGCCGTGCGCGCAGCCAGCATGCGCAACCACTCGGTGACCCACCTGATGCACAAGGCCTTGCGCCTGGTGCTGGGTGACCATGTGCAGCAAAAGGGAAGTTTGGTCGACGCGGAGAAAACCCGTTTTGACTTCACCCACAACGCACCCGTGACCAGTGCCCAAATCCGCGAGATCGAGTCCCTGGTGAACGCCGAAATCCTGGCCAACGCCCCGACGCAGGCGCGCCTGATGCCCATAGACGACGCCAAGGAAACCGGCGCCATGATGCTGTTTGGCGAGAAGTATGGCGAGATCGTGCGCGTGCTGGATATCGGCACCACCACCGAACTCTGCGGTGGCACCCACGTCAAGGCCACTGGCGACATCGGCTTCTTCAGCATCACCAGCGAAGGCGGCGTGGCTGCCGGCGTGCGCCGCGTGGAAGCGGTGACTGGCATGATGGCGCTGGACTATGTGCAGGGCATGGAAGCCACGCTGGACACGGTGGCAGGCACGCTGCGCGTGACCAGCAACGAAGTACCGGCCCGTGTGGACGCACTGCTGGGCCATGTCAAGGAACTGGAAAAGGAACTGGC
>JAYVNF010000369.1:0-3720 GCA_043758575.1 Rhodoferax sp. | reverse complement strand
GCCAATACGCCGTCAGCAGTGTGGGCGCACGCGGCTATATGCAGGTGATGCCGTTCTGGACCCGCAGCATCGGCGACGGTGAGCCCAACACACTGTTCCAGATGAAACTCAATCTGCGCTTTGGCTGCGTCATCCTGCGCCACTACATGGATATCGAGCGCAACGACGCGTTTTTGGCGCTGGGCCGCTACAACGGTTCACGCGGCAAGCCGGCCTACCCCGACGCGGTGCAGGGTGCCCGGCGGCGCTGGGAAATGACGACCTGAAGGGTCGCCGGGACGCTCAGGCCGGCTTGGCCGCCAGCGCCTGGGCCAGTTCGCCGGATTCGTACATTTCCATCATGATGTCCGAGCCGCCTATGAACTCGCCCTTGACGTAGAGCTGGGGAATGGTGGGCCACTGGCTGTAGTCCTTGATGCCTTGGCGGATTTCGTCGTCTTCCAGCACGTTGACGGTCTTCACGGATTTGGGGTCCACACCACAGGCCTTGAGGATCTGGATGGCACGGCCGGAAAAGCCGCACTGGGGAAAACTGGCCGTGCCCTTCATGAAGAGGAGGACTTCGTTGGACTTCACCAGTTCGTCGATACGTTGTTGTGCGTTGCTCATGTCAAAAACCTCTTGTAGATGCAGGCGCCGATTATTTCACCTTTGTCCAGGAATGCTTCTGCCGCCCCGGCCTTGTCGCCCGAACGGTGGGGTTTTTTATTCATAATCGGTCACCTCTTTACCTTTCGCACCATGAAAATCGAAAAAAACTCCGCAGTCACGCTGCACTACACCGTCTCCGACACCGCAGGCAAATTGCTGGAGGAAAGCAAGGAGCCCATGTCCTATCTGCACGGCGGTTATGGCAACACCTTCCCCAAGATTGAAGCGGCGCTGGAAGGCCAGCAAACCGACTATCAGACCACCATCGAGCTGCAGCCAGAGGACGGCTTTGGCCAGCGCGATGAGGCGCTCTTGCAAACCATTCCCAAAACCCAGTTCCCGCCCGGCGTGAAGGTGGGCGGCCAGCTTGAAGGGCGTGACGACAGCGGCCACAGCATTGTGTTCACGGTGCTGAAGATCAAGGGCGACACCGTGTACCTGGATGGCAACCACCCGCTGGCCGGCAAGACCCTGCGCTTTGGCCTCAAGGTGTTGGAGGTTCGCGCCGCCTCTGAGGAAGAGATCGCCCACGGCCATGTGCACGGGGCCCACGGTCATCACCACTGAACTTGTTTGGAGCGTCCGGTTTCGGGGTCATAATTGCTGTTTTTATCAATAAAGGAGACCCTATGCCTTTAGCATGGATGCGCAGTTTCCAGGCCCTTGCGGCCGCGCTGGCCCTCTGCCTGGCCCTTCCGGCGGCGGCTTTGCAGCCCGCTACCGGCAAGGTGATCTTGTCGATTTCGGGCAATGTGGCGGAAAAGAACACGGCCCAGGCGGCGGTGTTTGATCTGGCCATGCTGAAAAAGCTGCCGCAGCGCAGCTTCACCACCATGACGCCCTGGGACAAGCAGCCCATCAAATTCACCGGCCCCTTGTTGCGCGACGTGCTGGCTGCGGCCAAGGCAACGGGCACCACCATCAAGGCCGTGGCCCTGAATGACTACCAGAGCAGCATTCCGCTGGACGACGCGCAGAAGTTCGACGTGATCCTGGCCCACCAGATGAACGACGCCGACATCCCGGTGAAGACCAAGGGCCCCTTGTTCATCGTCTATCCCTACGACACCAAAGCCGAGCTGCGTTCGGCCACCTATTACGAGCGCTCGGCCTGGCAGCTCAAATCCTTGACGATTGAATAGACGCTTCATGCTGGGCCGTACCAATAACCAGCGCTATTTGCTGTGGCTTGCGCTGGGTACGGCCAGCATGGCTCTGGCCATGGCTTCCCTGCTGGTGTTCGAGCTGGCACAAAAACGGGCCATCGAGCAAAGCAGCAAAATCCGCTCGGACTCGCTGACGGCGCTGGCATTCCAGTTTGAGCGCGAATTTTTGCGCACCCGCCAGGCCGTGGCCGTGACCCTGGCCAAGCCCGAGGCACCGGATCTGGATGCACTGCAACTGCGCTACGACATTTTTCAGAGTCGCCTGACCTTGCTGCGTGAAAGCCCCAGTGTCTCCCTGCTCACACCCCGGGAGGAATTCCGCAAGGTGATTCCCCGGCTGCAGCCGGTGGTGGCCGAGATGGACCGCGCATTGGCGGCCAAGCCGCTGGACCGAAAGACCCTGACCCATGCGCTGGCCGAGCTCAATGACCTGGGCGCCGATGTGCAGGCCCTGACGCTGGCGGCCAACTCGGAAGTGGCCTTGTTGCTGGAGCACCAGGCCGACACCATGCGCGAACAAAGCACGCTGATTGTCTGGCTGACGGTGGCCGAACTGGTGTTGCTGATCATTGCCTCGGGCGCCTTGCTGCTGCGCCAGAAGCGCCTGGAAGCAGAGCGGCTGGCGCTGGAGCAGATGACGGACGCCCTGCGCGAGGCGCACTTCCGCGCCGAAGCCGCCAACCGGGGCAAGAGCCAGTTCCTGGCCAATATGAGCCATGAGCTGCGCACCCCGTTCAACGGTTTGATGGGCATGCTGGGTTTGCTGCAGGACACCGCCACCACGCCCCGGCAGGCCGACTACCTGGAAACGGCGCAGGCCTCGGCCAGCCATTTGCTGACCCTGCTCAATGACATCCTGGACCTGTCGGCGCTGGAGACCGGCAACATCGTCCTCAAGCCGGCCGATGTGGACTTGTCGCGCTTGCTGCGCGATGTGAATGCCCTGATGCAGCCACAGGCCAGAAGCCGGGGGCTGGACTTCTCGGTCCAGCAGCCCGCCACGCCGCTGCCCACGGTGCTGGCCGACGAGACCCGCATCAAGCAGATTCTGTTCAACCTGGTCAGCAATGCCATCAAGTTCACGCCGGCCGGCCAGGTGGTCTTGACCTTGTCCGAGCCGCTGCGCCGGGATGGTTTGCTGGAACTGGTGTTTGAGATTCGCGATACCGGCATTGGCATGGATGCGTCGGTTCTGTCGCGCCTGTTCCACCGCTTCTACCAGGTGGATGACAGCAGCACGCGCCGCTTTGGCGGCACCGGCCTGGGGCTGGAAATCTCGCAGCGGCTGGCCGGCATAATGAATGGCGAAATTACCGTGCACAGCGAGGTCGGGGTGGGTTCCACCTTCGTGGTAACGCTGCGTTTGCCAGCGGCCACGCCTGCACCTGCAGCCGAGCCTGTGCAGGGGCAGCGATTGGTGCCCAAAGCATCAGCGACGAGCGAGCCACAAGCCGACAAGCCCCGGCCTCTGCGCATTCTGGTGGTGGAAGACCACCCGATTAACCAGAAGCTGGTGGGCGTGTTGCTTGGGCGCATGGGCTGCCACATCAGCTACTGCGAAAACGGGCAGCTGGCCGTGGAGCTGGTGCAGCAGCAGCCCTTTGACCTGATCCTGATGGATGTCAACATGCCGGTGATGGATGGCTTGACCGCCACCCGTCTGATCCGCGCCATGCCCGGCGCCGTGGCACAGACACCGATCGTGGTGTTGACCGCCGACGTGATGAACGAAGCCTGTGACCAGGCCATGGCCGCTGGCGCCAATGATTTCATCAGCAAGCCGGTCAAGGTGGAGCAGCTGTGTGCGGTGGTGCTCAAGCACACAGGCAGCAACATCACGGCGTAGCTTTTTTGTTGCCGTTTTTGTAATTTATTGGCAATATTATTTCAATAATTCTGAATT
>JAYVNF010000368.1:0-3720 GCA_043758575.1 Rhodoferax sp. | reverse complement strand
AAAGCCAGTGGCGGTAAGGCATTTTGGAAAGAAGCTGCCTGACCGGAAAAATGCCCAATTTTTCGGTATATAATAACAGGCTTACCTGATCAGAATTCAGGGCGATTAGCTCAGGGGTAGAGCACTGCATTCACACTGCAGGGGTCGCAAGTTCGAAACTTGCATCGCCCACCAAAAAATCAAGGACTTGGCGTTATGCCAAGTCCTTTTTTTTGTTGCATCTGCACATGGTTTTGCCCACGTAGAATCCGCGTATAGGCCATTGAGAGCCACACCGTTGGAACGCCCCATGGAAGAACAAACCACCCACCCCTCCGTTTTGGCAGCCGAGACTGTTCCGGTGCCGCTTGTGTCCAGGAGTGCCGCCCTGGATGGCGAAGTCCAAACGGATGAACGCAAGTGGTTGGGTCTGGTGTTCAGGGTGCTGCTTCTGGCCTTGGTGGTCTGGCTTCTCAAACATGCGTGGTACACCCGTTGACCCCGATTTTCCCTGCACACGGGGCAAGCGTTAGACTGCGCGCATGACGGAACTCGTTGACAACCTGGCGGATCTCACGGCGCTGCGCGACCGGGATGCGCTCGATTCCTCTTTGGTCCGGGCCATCAACGATGTATTGCAACCCCAGTGCGCCGCCATCTGCCGTGTGGTGGGCGAGCGCGGCAACGAGCGTTGGCGTGTATGTGCGCAACTCAAGGCAGGAGAGTCGTTGGCCACCAACGATTCCATCTGGGCCAAGCAGGACTTGCTGGCGCCCTTGGCAGCGCATCCCCTGCGCCAGCAGAGCCTGGCTTTGCAGCAGCTGCAGGAATCCAGCAGCGGCCCCAGCATCGCGGTATTTCCCTTGGGCACAGGGCTAGGCAACGCTGGCGTGCTGGAGATCACCACACACGAACCACTCTCGCCGGAGCGCCAGCACCTGGTGACTGGCATTCTGCGGCTGTACCTCAACTTCTCCAATTTGCTGGACTATGGCGAGCGCGATTCCCTGACCGAACTGCTCAACCGCAAGACCTTTGATGGCGCCTTCCTCAAAGCCACGCTGGAGCAACAACAGGCCAGCCTGAGCGCAAACGAGGCATTGGCAGCGCTGGAGATGCAAGAGCTGCCACGCCCGGCGGTCGAGCGTCGCGAGGCCACCTCCATGGGGACCTATTGGCTGGCCATGATCGACATCGATCACTTCAAACGCGTCAATGACAACTACGGCCACCTCATAGGCGATGAGGTCCTGCTGTTGCTGGCCCGGCTGATGCGTGCCCACTTCCGTTTTCACGACCAGCTCTACCGCTTCGGTGGCGAGGAGTTTGTGGTGCTGATGCGCTGCAATGGCGAAGCCGAGGCTGCGGGCGTGCTGGAGCGCCTGCGCATCACCACATCCAAACACCCGTTTCCCCAGGTCGGCACCATCAGCATCAGCATTGGTTTTTCGGAAATCAAGATGGGCGACTCTCCCAGCGGCGCCTTCGAGCGCGCCGACAAGGCGGTCTACTACGCCAAAGAGCACGGACGCAACCAGGTCTGCAGCTACGCTGCCCTGGTGGCCCTTGGCCATCTGGTCGAGCAGGTCGCCAACGTGGGTGACGTGGAACTGTTCTGAGGCTCCTGTGGGGGCCTGAAAGGCTTTAGTCCAGCGAGGCAGTCCAGCGATCGCCCCAGCCTTTTTGCAAATCCCGGCGGTCGCGCTTGGTGGGGCGCCCGCCCTCGATGGCCAGGGCCGGCTCCGGACTCAGACGCCGGCGCTCGGCTTCTTGCTCACGCAGCAGTTTGCTTTCGGGCGTCTCCGCGTACAACAGCTGGGCCACACTGGCCGAGCCGCGCTGGCCACTCAAACCCAGTACCGTCACAGTGCGTGCCACCTTGGCCTGTAGCAGCACGATAAGGTCGCCCACGCGGACCTCACGTGAAGCCTTTACGTCGGCACCGTTGACCTGCACATGGCCTTTTTGCACCTCGTCCGTGGCCAACGAGCGCGTCTTGAAGAAGCGCGCCGCCCACAGCCATTTGTCGATGCGTACCTTGTCCATCAGCGTCCCATCAGGCCGTGCCGTCTTCCAGCACCGGCACCTCGGGGGTCAGCACCGGGCCGCAGCCGCTGAAGCGGTCCAGCAGCACGTAGAGCACCGGCGTGATGAACAGGGTGATGGCCTGGGAGAACACTAGCCCACCAACCACCGCCAGGCCCAGGGGCTGGCGCAATTCGGCTCCCGCACCAATGCCCAGTGCGATGGGCAGGGCGCCCATGAGGGCGGCCATGGTGGTCATCATGATGGGGCGAAAGCGCATCACACAGGCTTCGCGAATGGCTTCATGCGGCGTCATGCCGTGGTGTCTTTGCGCGTCCAGGGCAAAGTCAATCATCATGATGGCGTTCTTTTTCACAATGCCAATCAGCAGCACGATGCCGATGGTGGCAATCAGCGTCAGGTCCTGGCCAAACAGCATCAGCGTGGCCAGCGCACCCACGGCGGCCGAGGGCAGGCCGGCCAGGATGGTGAGCGGGTGGATAAAGCTCTCGTAGAGCACGCCCAGCAGCACATAAATCACCAGCAGGGCGGCAACGATCAGGACGGCCTGGCTGCCCTGGGAGCTCTTGAACACCGCCGCGTCGCCGCCGTAGCTGGTGATGATGGAGCTGGGCAGCTGGATGGCTTCACGCGCGGCATCAATGCGGGCCGTGGCATCGCCTAAGGCAGCACCCGGCGCCAGGTTGAAGGACACGGTGACCGCTTGCAACTGGCCCACGTGGTTGATGGACGTGGCCCCCACGGAGCGCTCCACCGTGGTGAAGGCAGCCAGCGGTACCAGCGTGCCGGTGGACGAACGCACAAAGATGGCGTTGAGCGCCAACTCATCCTCCTTGGCGTCAGGCGCCAGCTCCATGATCACCTTGTAGCTGTCGGTGGGCAGGTAGATGGTGGAGACCTGGCGCTCCCCAAAGGCACTGAACAGAGCCGAGCGAATCGCGTCTATGGACACACCCAGGGCATTGGCGCGGTCGCGGTCAATCTTGAGCTGCGCCTGCAACGCACGTAACTGGGCGTCGCTGGTGACATCGCGAAACAGCGGGTCAGTGCGCAGCTTGTCCTGCAACTTGCCGGCCCACACATTGAGCTCATCGGCCTTGACGCTTTGCAGGATGTACTGGAACTGCGCCTTGCTGGGCCGCCCACCCAGCTGCAGGTTCTGCACCGGGCGCATGAACACATTGATGCCCGCCACATCGCGCAGCTTTTTGCGCAGGCC
Organism: Rhodoferax sp.; assembly: GCA_043758575.1. GTDB lineage: Bacteria > Pseudomonadota > Gammaproteobacteria > Burkholderiales > Burkholderiaceae_C > Allorhodoferax. The sequence continues at coordinate 476 of JAYVNF010000368.1, read as the reverse complement.
TTCCACCACCTGCTTCATCGGCTTGCGTTGGTTCTGGGCTTTGAGCGTGATGAACATGCGACCGGTATTCAGGGCGTTGGAGCCACCGTTGAAGGAGTTGACCGCACCCACATTCGGGTCGGCCTGGAACACGGCCGCCACGCGCTCCTGCAAGCGCACCATGTCGGGGAAGGAGATGTCTTCCGAGGCCTCGGTGGAGACCTGGATCTGGCCAATGTCTTCTTCCGGAAAAAAGCCCTTGGGGATGCCCATGAACAGCCAGGCCGTGGCCGCAAACGTAGTGGCTGCCAGCAGCAAAATCAGCTTGCGGTGGCCCAGCGCCAGGTCCAGCAGCCGGGTGTAGCCAGCCAGCAGATTGTCAAAGCCGCGTTCGAACAGCTTGACTACATAGCCCGGTGGCTTTTTGTGCGCGTCGTCGGTCAGGAAGCGGCTGGCCAGCATGGGCACCAGGGTCAGTGAGACAAAGGCTGACACCA
>JAYVNF010000367.1:0-3738 GCA_043758575.1 Rhodoferax sp. | reverse complement strand
TGCCCCTGGTGCGCCGAACCACGCTGCCTGCCCATACGGGCACAGCGGGCTCGCGCATGCACCCGGTGTTCGAAGTGGAGCGCATAGCCGTCGTGCTGCACCCCTTGGACATGGTTTCTGTCGCCTTGGACCAATTGGGCGAGCACGTCGCATCTCTGGCTGAATTCGGCCAAGACATTGCAGACGCGCTGGACGAACTTCTGACCCGCTCTTGGGGGTGAATGGCCACTGTTTGTCCATCAGAACACCCCGCCTGGCGTGAATCCACAAGCAGACTTTGCTGAAATTTCTGCGCTTATCAGTGCCCAAGCCAACGCTCCGTGCTAGCGGTCAACACCACCCTGATCGAGTTGTATTGGCAAGTCGGCTAAACCATCAGCCGCAAGATTGAGCAGGCGCAGTGGGGGGATGGTGTGGTAGCGCAACTGGCCGAACATCTGGCCTGAACCCAGCCGGAACTGCGTGGTTTTACCCGGTCCAGCCTGTTTCGGATGCGCCAGTTCAAAGCAGCCTTGTTTGAGCGCATGGTGCTCAGTCCGGCAAAAGTGTGGGCAATGCTGTCGCAAATGCATCCCGATGCTCTGAGCGTGTTCAAGGACAGCTACCTGGTCGAATTTCTGGACCTGCCGCAACGCCACGCCGAGGCTGATTTGCACCAGGGCTTGCTGCAGCAATTCAAGTAGTTTCTGATCGAACTGTGCCGTGACGTCAAAAAGGCGCACGAGCAAAAGCCCCTCCACTAGCGGCATCAGCGTGATTCCCTGAAAATTCGCATGGAGTCTTGTTCCCACACCACGCGCAAGTCCGTGGGGGCAATGGCGATTGAATACATTCAAAAATAGGGAGCGAAACCACCATGCAAGACGACGAACGCTGCTGCGGCACTGGCACCTGCCTCATCAATGCCCAAGGCCTGTGCTGGTGCGGGCAGCAATGGGATGGCCAGACCATGTGCCGCCCGGCAACGCTTGCCGCCGCGCCACAAGTGCCCGCCGCTGACGCACAGCCTGACACGACCGAGCCCGCATGAGTGCCAGCACCCTCAGCACCCTCAGCAGCGTTAGCACCCCGTCCGTGTGGGCCCAGCGCATGGGCTATGGCGGGATGCTGCCCTTTGTCGGGCTGGCCCTGGTCGTGTGGACGGCAGAGCCCGCCCAGCGCGCTGTGGGGGGCCAAGCCTTGTTGGGCTATGCGGCAAGCATTGCCAGCTTTCTGGGCGCCATCCACTGGGGTCTGGCCATGCGCGATGGGTCCCGGCAATCGCCCGCTCTGCTGGTCTGGGGCGTGGTGCCCAGCCTGCTGGCCTGGCTCGCGCTCATGGCCGCTCCCGCGGCGGGGCTGTTGCTGCTGGCGTGCTTGCTCTGGGTCTGCTTTGCCGTGGACCGTGCGGTCTACCCGCGCTTGCAGGTGCAGGGCTGGCTGCGCATGCGCTTGCAGCTGACCGTGGTGGCCAGCGCCAGCTGCGTGGCGGGCGCTTGGGGCCTGCTGCGCTGAATACCCGTAGACGCTACAGCGGTACCGTGTAGCAGACAGAATCAAGCCAACTCGATAAGGCAGGGACTCATGAATACACGTGCTGCAATTGTTTCTTGCATGGCGCTGCTGGCGGCGGTGCTCGCCCCGCCTACTCTGGCCCAGTCGGCGCCTGCGGCCAAGCCCGCAGCCGCCTGCCCAGCCATCCTGCAGCAGCAGTTCTTGCGCTTGCAGGACGACAGTCCGCAGAACCTGTGCCAGTACGCCGGCAAAGCCGTCCTGGTGGTCAACACCGCCAGCTACTGTGGCTTCACCAGCCAGTACCAGGGGCTCGAAGCCCTGTATGCCCAGTACGAAAAACGTGGCCTGGTGGTGCTGGGCTTCCCCTCCAACGACTTCGGCAAACAGGAGCCGGGTTCCTCCAAGGAGATTGCCGACTTTTGCTTCAACACCTATGGCGTGAAGTTTCCGATGTTCTCCAAGGCGGTGGTGTCCGGGCCGGGCAAGAACGCATTGTATGCGGCGCTGGAAAAAGCCACCGGTGCCTCGCCCCAATGGAATTTTCACAAGTACCTGATAGACCGCAGCGGCAAGGTCATCACCAGCTTCGCCAGCAATGTGGAGCCGCAGGACGCCAGGCTGCTCAGTGCCCTCGATCGCGCCTTGCAGTAGGGGTGGGGAATGCTTGCAGTGACGCTTGACGAGGCGAGCATTTCGCGCATCGTGGAGATGGCCTGGGAGGATCGCACCGCCTTCGAGGCGATAGAGGCGCAGTTTGGTCTGAACGAATCGGCTGTTGTGGTCCTGATGCGCCAGTGCATGAAGCCGTCGTCGTTTCGTATGTGGCGCAAGCGCATGGCAGGGCGCCGAACCAAGCATGCGGTACTGCGCGGTGCCGTCTTTTTGCGTCACCGCGCCAGCCATACCCGGCCCTAGTGCCGCGCGCCGCGATGCCCAAGCCCAGAGCCCTGGTCTGGTTCAAGCGCGACTTGCGCATCCACGACCACGCGCCGCTGGTTGCGTCGCAAGCAGCGGGTGATGCTCTGGCCCTCTTCATCATCGAACCCGAGTGGTTGCAGAGCCCCGAGTGCGATGCCAGCCAAGTGGACTTTGCGCTGGCTTGCCTGCGCGAGTTGCGCGCCGCCTTGGCCCAGCGCGGCTTGCCACTGCTGGTGCGTGTGGGCTCGGCTGTACCGGTGCTGGCGCAGCTGTACGGTGAAACGTCTTTTACCTTTTTGCTCAGCCACGAAGAGACCGGTTCTGGCTGGTCCTACACGCGTGATGTGCAAGTGGCAGCTTGGTGCCAAGCGCACAACATCCCCTGGCAGGAGTTCACCCAGACCGGCGTGGTGCGGCGCCTGCGCAGCCGCTCGGGCTGGTCCCTGCGCTGGCAGGCCCGCATGGATGCGCCGCTGCACTTGCTGCAAGGCGGCTTTCAATCCGCGCTGGCGCTGGGCCAGCCGGCGCTGCCCACACTGGCCAGCCTGGGATTGGCGCCGCATGGAAAGACACTGCAGGCCGCCGGTGAAAAAGCCGCACGCAGAACGCTCAAAAGTTTTCTGCAAGAGCGGGGTTTTGATTACCGCAAAGCACTGTGCAGCCCCTTGAGCGCCGAGGAAGGTTGCAGCCGCCTGAGCCCGCATCTGGCCTTTGGCACGCTGTCCTTGCGCACGGTGCACCAGGCCACCGAAGTGGCGATTCGCACGACACCCGAACGCTGCCTGGCCTACGCGCTGCGCGGCTTTGCCGGGCGGCTGCGCTGGCATTGCCACTTCATGCAAAAGCTCGAAGACGAGCCCGGCATCGAGTTCCACAACTTTGCCCGCTTCTGCGACGGCTTGCGCGAAAACGACTTCAACGACGCCCACTTTGAGGCCTGGTGCGCGGGCCGCACCGGCTACCCCATGGTGGACGCCTGCATGCGTTCGCTACTCGCCACCGGCTGGCTGAACTTTCGCATGCGCGCCATGCTGGTCAGCTTTGCCAGCTACCACCTGTGGCTGCATTGGCGCCAGACCGGCATTTTTCTGGCGCGCCAGTTTCTGGACTTTGAGCCCGGCATCCACTGGAGCCAGATGCAGATGCAAAGCGGCACCACCGGCATCAACACGCTGCGCATGTACTCGCCCACCAAACAGGCGCAAGACCAGGACCCCGAGGGGATTTTCATACGCCGCTGGTTACCCGAGCTCGCGCGCGTGCCCCTGCCCTACCTGGCCACGCCGTGGAAGATGGATGTGAGCGTGCAGCGCATGGCCGGCTGCA
>JAYVNF010000366.1:0-3738 GCA_043758575.1 Rhodoferax sp. | reverse complement strand
TTGCAGGAACCTTCGCATGAACACCGCCCTCTACCAAGCCCGTCGCGCTGAACTGGCCCGCCGCCTCGGCCCAGGCGGCATTGCCATCCTGCCCACCGCACCGGAGCAGCAGCGCAACCGCGATGCCGACTTTCTGTTCCGCCACGACAGCTACTTTTTCTACCTCTGTGGCTTTACCGAAGCGCAGGCCTGGTTGGTGGTGCAGGGCGACGGCACCAGCACCCTGTTTTGCAACCCCAAGGACCTGGAGCGCGAGATCTGGGACGGCATTCGCCTGGGGCCGGAGGCAGCACCTGCGGCCCTGGGTGTGGACGCTGCGTTTTCGGTAAGCGAGCTGGACGCGCAGATGCCGGCCCTGCTGGACGGGCGCGACGCAGTCTGGTTCCCCTTTGCCACGCACAAAGGCCTGGAGTCGCGTGTGGACGGTTGGCTGGGGACCTTGCGTGGCCGTATGCGCTTTGGGGCACTCACACCCGAGCAGCAGCGCGACCTGTGCGGACCGCTGGACGAGATGCGCCTGGTCAAGGACGCCAGTGAGCAGGCCACCATGCGCCGCGCCGCGCAGATCAGCGCCGGCGCCCATGTCCGTGCCATGCAGCTCTGCAGCGGCATGCTGCGCAAAGGCCAGGAGGTGCGCGAGTACCACCTGGACGCCGAGCTGCTGCACGAGTTCCGCCGCCATGGCTCGCAGTACCCGGCCTACGGCTCCATCGTCGCCGCCGGCGCCAATGCCTGCGTGCTGCACTACCGGGCCGACGCTGGCCTGGTGAGAGACGGCGAGCTGGTGCTGATCGATGCTGGCTGTGAGCTGGATGGCTATGCCAGCGACATCACGCGCACCTTTCCGGCCAACGGCACGTTCAGCGGCCCGCAACGCGCACTCTACGAGCTGGTGCTGGCCTCGCAAAACGCGGCCGTGGCCGTGACCCGGGCCGGTGCGCGCTTTACCGATCCGCACGAGGCCACCGTGAAGGTGCTGGCCCAGGGCATGCTGGACCTGGGCCTGCTGGACCCGAACAAGGTGGGAGGGCTGGACGACGTCATCGAGAGCCGCGCCTATTTCCAGTTCTACATGCACCGCACCGGCCACTGGCTGGGCATGGATGTGCACGACTGCGGCGCCTATACCGAACCGTCCGAGCTGGGCAACAAGACCGAGCGGCGCGACGCACTCACCGGCCAGACCCTGGTCAGCCGCCCGGCGCGCATTCTGCAGCCCGGCATGGTGCTGACCATAGAGCCGGGCCTCTACGTGCGCCCGGCCCCCGGGGTGCCGGAGCAGTTCCACCACATCGGCATCCGCATTGAGGACGATGCCATCGTGACGGACACGGGCTGCGAGCTGATCAGCCGCGGCGTGCCGGTGGAGCCCGATGAGATTGAGGCGTTGATGCGCGGATAGGGTAGCCCCCACGCTCCCCCACTGCGTGTGGGTCGCTGCCCCCCGAGGGGGCTAACCCCGCTTGGGGCGGCCCGGCGCGGGGTTGTGTGGCCCCCACGCTCCCCCATGGCGTTTTAAGGCACCAGCACAATGTTGCCGGTGTGGCGCTTGTCCAAAAACATGCGCTGGGCCTGCTCCATCTCTTGCAGGGCAAAGCTGGCGGCCACGAGCGGGCGGATTTCATTGCGCTCTATGTAGCCGATCAGGTTGGGGAACACGGGTGCAGCCCAGGCGGTGCAGCCTATCAGCTGCAGGTCCTTGAGATAGAAGTCGCGCATGTCCAGTGCCACGTCGGCCCCGGCAATTGCGCCGGAAGAAACGTAGCGCCCGCCGCAGCGCAAGGCTTTGAGCAGGGCGGCAAAACCGGCACCGGCCACGTTATCCACCACCACATCGGCAGGCGGCTGGCCAACGAAAGCCGCGGCACCGTCTTCACGGCACAGCAGCACATCGGCGCCTAGCGCCGCCACGGCATCGCGCTTGTCGCGGCTGGTGAGCGCCGTGACATGGGCGCCGCGGCGCTTGGCCAGTTGCACGGCGGCCGAGCCAACGCCGCCGGACGCACCGCTGACCCAGACCCGTTCAGCGGCGGCCACGCCGGCGCGCTGCAGCATGTTCTCGGCCGTACCCCAGGCGCAGGGCAGCGAGGCCAGTTCCACATCGCTCCAGCTGCTGTGCACGGCAAAGACCTCGCTGGCCGGCGCCCTGAGGTACTGGGCAAAAGCGCCATCGAAGTCCGTGCCCAGCCAACGCGTCTCCAGGGCGTCCCAACCCGATACCCGCATGCAGCTGCGCACCAGCACGCGCTGGCCCAGTGTGTGACCCGTCACACCGGCGGCCATGGCCACCACGCGGCCACAGCAATCGGCGCCCTGGATCAGGGGAAAGGGAGTGGCGCCGTTCCAGCCTTGCGCGGGCCTGGCCACGCCACGCGGCAGCGGCTCGGCCTGCTGCGCCAGTTTTTCGCGCGCCGCGGGCAAAGCGGGGGCCGGGGAGGCGCCATACCAGCCGAGCCGGGTGTTGATGTCAGTGTTGTTGATGCCGGCGGCCAGCACCTGCAACAAGACCTCGCCGGCCTGCGGCCGGGGCAGCGGCACCGTGCGGTACACCAGCTGTTCATAGCCGCCCTGGCCGGCGGTGACCATGGCCTGCATGGTGGCGGGTAGCGTGTGTGCTTGGGGTAGGGACATAGGAGGCAAGGCTGCGTGGTCGTGTGGTCGTATGAGCGTGTAGCAAGCAGTGGCACGGGGACTGGGTGTCGCTGAGCGACGCCAGGCGGTGCGTGCCCTACAGGTTGTGGCGCACGACCGGCGTGCGCAGCGTCACCAGTTCCTCGGCGGCCGTGGGGTGCACCGCTAAGGTGGCGTCAAAGGCGGCCTTGGTGGCCGCGAGCTGCAAGGTCACGCCCAGTAGCTGGGCCATCTCGCCACTGTCGGGGCCGACCATGTGAAAGCCCAGCACGCGGTCGCTGTCGCGGTCCACCAGCAGCTTCATGAAGATGCGCGCGCCGTGGCCCGACAGGGTGGCCTTCATGGGCCGAAAGCTGGTGCGGTAGACGTCCAGATGCGGGTGCTCCTGCAATGCCTGGGCCTCGGTCAGACCGACCACGCCGGCCTCGGGGGTGGTGAACACGGCCGAGGGAATCAGGCGGTAGTCCACCTGGCGCGGCTGTTGGCCAAACACGGTGTCGGCAAAGGCGTGGCCCTCGCGTATGGCCATGGGTGTCAGGTTGACGCGGTTGGTGACATCGCCCACGGCATAGATGTGGGCCACACTGCTGCGCGACTGTGCATCCACCTGCACCGCGCCCTTGGCGTCCAGCTGCACACCGACGGTCTCCAGGCCCAGGCCGGCGCTATTAGGCGTGCGACCCACGGCGCGCAGCACGCAGTCGGCCTCCAGGCTCTGGCCGTCGTCCAGCGTGACCACGATGCCACTGCCACTGTTGTTGCTGCGAGCCAGGCTGCTGATCTGGCGGCCAAACCGAAATTGCATGCCGGTGGCGGCCAGCTCCTGGCCCAGGTGCTGGCGCAGTTCCTCATCAAAGCCGCGCAGGATTTGCCCGCCCCGCACCACCACGTGCACCTCGGCGCCCAGCAGGCGCAGCACACAGGCCAGCTCCAGCGCAATGTAGCCGGCGCCCTGCACCACCACCCGCCGGGGCAGCTGCTGCAGTTCAAAAAAGCCGTTGGAGTCTATGGCCAGCTCGGCACCTGGGATGGTGGGACCGGCCTCGGGCCGGGCGCCGGTGGCGATCAATACCGTGTCGGCCCGCAGCAGCCGTCCGTCGGCCAGGC
>JAYVNF010000365.1:0-3740 GCA_043758575.1 Rhodoferax sp. | reverse complement strand
AGCACGCACAAACTGTACAAAAAATTCATTGCCTTCCACCGTGCGGCCAGCCACCAGCCGTGTGCTGCGCTGGTAGGCAATGCTGGCGCCGTGGCCCTCGCACAACTGGCGGCAAATATACAAGCCCAGGCCGCTGGAGCGGCTCTCAGACGAAAAGAAAGGCTCAAACAAATGGCGCTCCACGCTTTGGTCCATGGGGGCACCCTCGCTCCAGACCCGCACGCTGGGTTGCGTGCCTTGCAGAACCTGGGTTTGCACCTGCATGCCACCAGGATGGTCGGCGGCAAAGCGGCGCGCGTTGTCCAGCAGATTGACCAGCACCCGGCGCAAATGGTCACCTTCAAACTGCACCGTGATGGCCTCTGTGCCACACAGGCACAGCAGGCGGTTGTCGCACAGGTTTTGGGCACTCCATTCCCGGCAGACCCTGCCCACGGTCTCGTTGAGGGAAATATGCAGGGGAGAATGGCCGGCGTCCTGCGGCTGCGCGCGCGAGGCGTTGAGGATGTCGTTGACGATTTTGGCTAGGCGTTGGGCGTTCTGCCCGATCATCTGGGTGAGCTTGACGTGGCGCGCATCGGCCAGGTCTTCCTCCAACAAGGCATTGGCCTGGGAGATGGCGGCCAACGGATTGCGGATTTCATGCGCCACGGCGGTGGACATGCGGCCCATGCTGGCGAGCTTCTCGGTGCGCATGCGCGCCTCCAGCTCACGCTGGTCCTGCAGGAACAGCACGCACAGGCTTTCGCCACCCAGGTCCTGCGGGTTGGTCGGTCGGGTGCTGACGCGGATGCGCCGTGGGCCCTGGCCGGCATGGCGGATGGTGACGTCGTCTTGCTGTCCCACGCCGTCTGCAAAGCTTTGGCGCGTCAGTTCCAGCAGCGGCTTCCAGGCCGGCTCCTGTTGCAAATCGGTGATGGCTGCGTGCTGCTCGGGCGTGCTGGCAAGCAGCTTCACGGCCGCTGGATTGGCGGCGCGCACCAGGCCCTGGCGGTCCACGATCAGCACGCCATCGGGCAGGGTCTCGATGACCAGCTCGTTGACCTGGCGCTGCAGGTTCACCGCTGCCTGGCTGCTGCGCACCCGCATGCCCTCGCTGGAGAGCCGGCTGGAGAGCTGGTTGGCCAACAAGGCAATGGCAAAGTAGCCCACGCCGCTGAGGGCCGCCTGCAGCAGCGACACCGTGGCGTCCGAACTTCCATCCATATAGGCCACGGCGGTGCTGCCCAGCAGCAGCATGGTGACGCCGGCCGCCGTCCCCAAGGCCAGGCGCAGGGAACCCAGCACCGAGGCCAGCAGAATCGGCAAGGCAAACAGCGGCGTGTAGTTGACCGGATTGCCCTGCAGGATTTGCAGTGACGAGAAGGCCAGCACGTCCAGGCCCACCAGGCGAATCCAGTGGCGGTTGAAGCTGTCACCCAGGAACAGGGGTTTGCCAAACAGTCCGGTGGTGAGGGTGCTGGCGAAGTAGGCCAGGCTGATGGCGATCAGCCATTTGCTGTGCGAGGTGCCTATGGCCAGCATGGTGACCTGCATCGCCAGCAGCACCAGCCCCAGGGTGAAGCGGGCGGTCATAAAGCCCTGCCAGATGCGGGAAAACTCGCGCGTGTCGTCGGTGTGAATCTCCGCCGCCCAGGGCGCCGCAGGGCCGAACCAGGAGCGCTCGGTGGGCGGCCTGGCCATTCTTCAGGGCTCCCGCGCCTGGCGGTGGGCGACACTGCAGTAGACGCCACGGCTGCCCTGCACGGCGTCGCTGGCGGGCAGGTGCAGGCCGCAGTGCGCACACTCCACCATGCTGATCACGCTTGGGGGCGCCGCGTTTTTGCGCGCCGCGTCTTTGACCTTGGGGCTGCGCGCATGGCGCCACTGCCACAGCAGCACCATGAAGATGAAGAACAGCAGCAAAAACTTCATGGCGTGCGGCCCAGCACAATTTCCATGACAAAGCGTGAGCCCACATAGGCCAGCAACAAAAAGGCCGAGCCGGTGTAGAGCACGTTGGCGGCGCGTTTGCCACGCCAGCCAAAGCCGCTGCGTCCCACCAGCAGCACCGCAAACGTCAGCCAGGACAGCACCGAGAACACCGTCTTGTGGTCCCAGCGCCAGGCGTGGCCGTAGACCACCTCACCAAACAGCATGCCCACCACCAGGGTGGCGCTGAGCAAGACAAAACCGGCGCCCACAAAGCGGTAGGTCAGGCGCTCCAGTGTGAGAAGCGGCAGTCCGCTTTGCGAGTCGCGGCCCTGGCGGATACGCTTTTCGGCCAGGTTCATGAACCAGGCGTGCACCACGGCTATGCCAAACAGGCCATAGCAGGCCACGCCAAAGGCCAGGTGCAGAGGCAGCCAGACCGAGGTGGTGGGCGGCATGGCGCTGCCCGGAAAGACCAAGGCCAGTATGACCGCCACCGCACCAATCGTGCTCAGGGTCCAGCGCGTGGGAAGCTGCGGGTAAATCAGGCTCTCGATGGCATAGACCGCCGCCACCAGCCAGGCCGTGACCGACAGCGCCGGCGCAAAGCCAAAGTGCGGTGGCTCGGCCCGCAGGCCCCAGACCAGCACCGTGCCTTGCAGCATCCAGGCCAGGGCCACCCAGGCATGGGCGCTGCGCACGCTGATGCGGTGCATGAGCGCGGCTGGCAGCAAGTAGGCCAATGCGGCCAGAACCGACAGGATCAGGGTAAGAGGTGGCGCACTGGCTAAAATCATGCGCACAGTTTAGCCCTTTGCTTCCTGCCAGCCTGGTCTGGCGCACAACACAGGTTCCGTACACCGGACATTTCCCCCTATGGCCTCCGCACTTACCGACAAACTCAGCCGCCTCGTCAAGGAATTGCGGGGCCAGGCCCGCATCACAGAAAGCAATGTCTCCGACATGCTGCGCGAAGTCCGCATGGCGCTCTTGGAGGCCGACGTGGCCCTGCCGGTGGTGCGCGACTTCATTGCCCGTGTGAAGGAAAAGGCGCTGGGCGAAGAGGTGCTGGGCTCCTTGCAACCCGGCCAGGTGCTGGTGGGCATCGTCAACCGCGAACTGGCCCTGACCATGGGCGAGGGTATCAGCGACATCAATCTGGCAGCACAACCGCCGGCGGTGATCCTGATGGCCGGCCTGCAAGGGGCCGGCAAAACCACTACCACCGGCAAGCTGGCCAAGCACCTGATCGAGAAGCGCAAGAAGAAAGTGCTGACGGTATCCGGTGACGTGTACCGCCCCGCCGCCATCGAGCAGCTCAAGACCGTGACGGCCCAGGCCGGTGCCGAATGGTTCCCCAGCAGCGCTGACCAAAAGCCGGTGGACATCGGCCTGGCCGCACTCGACTATGCCAAAAAACATTTCTTCGACGTGCTGCTGGTGGACACTGCCGGTCGCCTGGCGATTGACGAAGCGCTGATGCTGGAGATCAAGCAGTTGCATGCGGCCCTGAACCCGGTGGAGACGCTGTTTGTCGTAGATGCCATGCAGGGTCAGGATGCCGTGAACACTGCCAAGGCCTTCAAGGACGCGCTGCCGCTGACCGGCATCATCCTGACCAAAACCGATGGCGACTCACGCGGTGGCGCGGCCCTCTCGGTGCGCCAGATCACCGGTGCACCGATCAAGTTCGCCGGTACCAGCGAAAAGCTCGACGGCCTGGAGGTATTTGATGCGCAGCGCCATGCTGGTCGCGTGCTGGGAATGGGTGACATCGTTGCCCTGGTCGAGCAGGTCACCTCCAGCGTCAACATGGAGGCGGCGCAAAA
>JAYVNF010000364.1:0-3750 GCA_043758575.1 Rhodoferax sp. | reverse complement strand
GAAAGCCATCGGGGATGCGCCCGGTCATGGCGTAGCGGAATTCCACCAGGCGCTTTTGCAGCGTGCCCGATGTCACCGTGCTGCCGATGGCATTCCAGAAGGTGACCGGCTCAAAGCGCTGGCCCAGATTGGTTTCCAGCTGGATCGCCTGGATGTCTGTGCCCAGGATGTTCAGGCTGGCCTTGTGCCGGTCATGCAGGGCAAAACCCTGGGCCGGGTAGCAGACCTCGGGCGAATGCAGCTCCAGCGCCTTGTTCTGGTTTTTGCCATAGGCCACCGAGAGCATCACGCCGTAGCCCTCGCGGTTGACGTAGACGCGGCTGAGCGTTTCGCTGTAGATTTTTTCCAGGGTTTCCTGCTGCTGCGGGTTGACGATCTGGGTCAGGGTGACCGGCAGCTCCTGCCACTCACCAAAGGCTTTGGGCAGCATGCTGTCCAGGTGCACCTCGGGCAGTTCGTCCGATAGAAAGATGGTGGGCTTGAGGGCTGCGCCCAGGCTGGCCGAGAGCAGCATCAGGCCCAGCAAAATCCACTGTTTGCTACGTAGCGTCATCATTTTTTGCGCCAGGCTTCAAAAGTTTGCAGCGCTGTATCGAAGCTGATGATCAGCATCAACGCGCTCATGAACAGCACCATGCCGGCAAAGCCATGCAAAAAGCCCTGGCCGGCGGCATCCCCAAAGTGGTAGGTGATGAGCGACAGCGTAATCACGCGGATCACATTGGCGGTAAAGGAAATCGGCACGATCAGCAGCGCCAGGCCGATGTTGCGAAAGGCCGAGTCGCGCCGCACCACGTTGAGGTACAAGAGGCCCAAGGCCTCCAGTGTGAGAAGTGTGTGCAAGCCGGCGCAGGCATCGGCCACCAGCAGCATGTATTGGCCGATTTGCAGAATCACGCCGGTGCGGGCAATCGGGTAGCCGGCCCAGTACAGCACATGCTCGGCCACGTAAGAGACCGCCATCTTCATGGGCAGGGTGACCAGGTCCACCACCGAGCCGGGCAGCGGAATCATGAAGAGCATGAAGAACAGGCAGAACCACTGCGCCTTCAGCGCGGCCGTGCCGCGCAGCAGCAGCAGCATGGCCACCAGCAGCCAGATGACAGAGCCGACTTCAAAGAATCCAATCGCCTGCGAACGGCCCAGCGCGTACAGCAGCAGGGCAACAGCAGCCATCGGCCAACCCCAGGCGCTGGTGCTGCGGCCTAGCGACGCCTGCTCCATGGCGGCCCAGTTGCGGTACATCAGCCAGACCGCAATGCCCAGAACCACGGGGCCGTGCATCTGGCCTTCCTGGCTCCAGGGGCCGGTCAGCAAATCAAACAGGGTGGGCACATAGAGCACGAGCAGACCGGCCAGCAGCGGCCACCAGGGCAGCAGCAGCGCGCTCCAGTCGGGCTTGGGCACTGGCGTGGCCAGGGCGGCCTGGGCGCCGGTGGCAGGGCTGGTTTCAGGCGTCATTGAGCACCGCTCCCACCAGTGCCACACCGCTGTCCTGCAGGCGCTCGCCCAGCGCCTTGGTGGCGTTCACCTGGCTCTGGTTGCGCCTGGCCACCATCAGGGCGGCACCGGCGCGGGCGGCAATGATTTCGCCGTCCGAATAGTCGCCTCCGCTGGGTGTGTCGATCAGGATCACATCGAACCGGGCACTGGCCTCCTGCAGCAGTTGGGCAAATGCGGGCCGGCCCAATAGCTCTTGCGGGTTGGGTGGCTGGGCACCTGCGGGCAGCACGGTCAGGCCGGGCAGGGCGGCCACAGTCTGGGCCACGTCCAGCGTGGCACGGCCGGCCAAGACGCCGGACAGGCCCACACCCTTGTCGAGCTGGAACAGGGCTTGCTGGCTGCGCTCGGCATCCGCGCGCAGGTCGGCATCGATCAGCAGGGTGCGCTGGCCCTGCTGGGCAAACACGATGGCCATGTTGGCGGCGATAAAGCTGCGGCCGTCGCCCTGGCCGGTGCTGACCACCGTCATCACCTTGCGTGCGGCATCGCTGTTGAACCAGCGCAGCATCAGCTGGCTGCGCACGGCGCGCAGGTTTTCACCAACGCGGCTAAAGGGCTTGAGGGCGGCCACCAGCTGCGGGCTGAAGTCGCTCTTCCCATCCACCAGGTAGGCATAGTCAAACTGTTTGGACAGGGCAAAGTCGATGTCGGCCTTGCTCAAGATATTCAAGGCAATGGCGGCTTCGCCAAAGGACATCTTTTCCACCTGCTGGGCATCCAGAATGCGCTGCAGGTCCTGTGCCTGCAGGCGCCCGGTGTCTACCAGGATGTCGCCGATATTGCGGTTGTTGGGCCGGGGCATGCCAAGGTGGGGGGCGGCGGCATTCATGCGCGGGCTCCAGAGCGAACGGGTTTCATGGCGCTGACGGCCGAGCTGATCTGGCCCAGCAGCGGAATCTCCAGTGCATCGCTGAGGTCTTCGGCCGATCGCACCAGGCGGCGGCGCAGCTCCAGCGACAGGGCCAGACCGACACCAAGCAAGCTGCCCACAAAGATCGAGGCCAGAATGTTCAGCACCACGCGCGGCGAGGAGGATTTGGTGGGCGCAATGGCCGGGTTGAGTACCGCGATATTGGTCTGGTCGGTCTTGCTCTCGATATTGCTTTGCGAGGCACGTGCGCTCATGGAGTCAAACAGGCGCTGTGCCGAGTCCAGCTCGCGGCGCAGCACAATGAGTTCGTCGCGCTGCTTGTTGAGCATCAGCACCCGGCCCTTTTGGGCGGTGAGGGCGGAGCTGAGCTGCTGTTCGCGCTGCTTGCCGACCTGGTAGGTGGTCTCAATCGAGCTGCTGACCTTGCTGGTCTCCTGCGCCAGCTGGGCCTTGAGCGTGGCCAGCTCGGCTTGGCTGCGCAGGGTCTGTGGATGGTTTTTACCGAGGTTGCCGCTGCTCTCCACCAGCTTGGCTTCCAGGCGCGCAATATCGGTCTTGAGGCCGTTGACCAGGGGGTTTTGCATCACCTCGGCCACGGTGTCGGCCTTGCTGCTTTGGCGCTTGCTCTGGCTGTCGGTGGTCTGCGCTTGCACGCCGGTGAGCTGGCTGCTGGTGTCGTTGAGCTTGGCGGTTTCATAGTCCAGCCGGTCGTCGGCGCTGACGATGCCGTTCTTCTGCTGGTAATCGGACAAGGCCTTTTGCGCCTTTTCCACCTGCTCGCGTGCAGTCTTGGTCTGCTCCACAAAGAAGGCCGCGTACTGGCGTGCCGGCGCCAGGCGCAGGTCCAGGTTCACATCGATATAGGCCTGGGCAAAGGCATTGGCCACGGTGGCGGCAAAGGCCGGATCGCTGGCGGTGTAGTTGATGTTGATGACATTGCTCTCGCGCGAGGGCTTCACATCCAGGTTCTTCTGCAGCAGGGCGGAAAGCCAGTCAATCAGCTGGCCTTTGCCTTTGGTGGCATCCAGCCACATCTCCTGCACCGAGTTGCTGCCCTCGAGTTTCAAGGTCTTGACCACCGAACGCGCCGTGCGGTCGCTGTTGATGATGTCCAGCTGGGTTGCCATGTAGCCAGGCGCCATCATGCCCTGCAGCATGGTGCCAGTGACCGGGTCGGGCGACTTCACATCCACCACCACGGCGGCACTGGCCGAATACTGTTTGGGCAGCCACAGGCTATAGCCCGTCACCGCTGCTACCGTCAGCAACAGCACCGTGAGCGCGGCAATATAGCGCGCGCGCAAAATCAACAAAAACTGGTGAAACGACATGGCTAGAAAATGCTTTCTTTGACATAGATAACGTCATCAGGCAGC
>JAYVNF010000363.1:0-3774 GCA_043758575.1 Rhodoferax sp. | reverse complement strand
GGGGGAGTTAAAAGAAGCCCCGCCAGGGAACCAAAGACCAAGGCTACCGCGCCACCCCCAGCAACCTATCCAACAGCTCCGGCTGCGCCAACAAATGGCTCGCCGTATCCGTATGCACCACCGTCCCCCGGTCCAGCACCGCAGCGCTGTCGGAGATGGCCAGAATGGCCTGCGGATGCTGCTCCACGATGATGGCCGCCAGCCCCTCCTCACGCGTGATGCGGCGTATGGCACGCAGCAGCTCCTGCACGATGATGGGCGCCAGGCCCTCCAGTGGCTCGTCCAGCAACAGGATGCTGGGGTTGAGCACCAGGGCGCGGCCCACGGCCAGCATTTGCTGCTCGCCGCCGCTGAGCTGCGTGCCCAGGTTGAACTTGCGCTCGGCCAGGCGCGGGAACATCTCGTAGACACGTGCCGGCGTCCACTGCGGGCTGCTGCTGCCCGGGCGCTTGGCACGGGCCACGGCGGTCAGGTTTTCTTCCACCGTGAGCGACTTGAAAATGTTGCGTTCCTGCGGCACCCAACCTATGCCGGCGGCCGCGCGCTCGTGGCTGGGCAGCTTGTGCAGAGCCGTGCCGCCCAGGGTGATGCTGCCCGCATGCTGGCGCGTGGCGCCGGCCAGGGTGTTGATCAGCGTGGTCTTGCCGGTGCCGTTGCGCCCCAAGAGGGCCAGGGTCTGGCCTTCGGCCAGCGCCAGGTGGATGCCGGTGAGCACCACTGCCTCGCCGTAACCGGCGCTTAAGTTCTCTACGCGCAAGAGCTCAGCCATGGAGCGTGCCCCTTGTCGGTGCCGTACGGGGTGTTGGCCTTGGCATTGCATCAGCCATGTTGCGCCTCGCTTTCGGCATGGCCCAAATACACCTCTTTGACGCGCGGGTCATTGGCAATCTGCTCGGGCGAGCCTTCGGTCAGCACGGTGCCGTTGACCAGCACCGTCATGCGGTTGGCAAAGCTGAAGACCAGGTCCATATCGTGTTCAATCAAAAGAATGGAGACATCGGCCGGCAGGGCGGCCACGGTTTGCAGCAGCTCTTCACGTTCGCCTGCAGGCACGCCGGCCACCGGCTCGTCCAGCAGCAGCACGCGTGGCTCGCAGGCCAGGGCAATCGCAATCTCCAGCAGGCGACGCTTGCCGTAGGCCATGACGTTGGTGGTCTGGTGCGCCACACTGGTCAAATGGAACTGCTCCAGCAACGCATCGCAGCGGCGGTTGACGTCGGTGTTGGCGTCCAGTGCCTGCCACCATTTGCCACCCAGACCGCGCTGTTGCGAGACCACCAGACGCAGGGTCTCCAGCGGTGTCATGCTGTCAAACAGCTGGTTGATCTGGAAGGTGCGCACCATGCCGCGGCGCACGCGCAGGTGTGGTGCCAGCTGGCTGATGTCTTCGCCCTCCAGGGTGATGCGGCCTTCGGTGGGCGCCAGCACGCCGGTCAGCAAATTGATCAGCGTGGTCTTGCCCGCACCGTTGGGGCCTATGAGCGCATGGCGCGCGCCCTGGTGCAGGTTCAGCGTCACGTTGTTGGTGGCGGTGATGCCGCCAAAGCGTTTGATCAGCCCCTGGGCGCTGAGCACCACGGCGTTCTGGGTCAGGTCCAGGTTCGTCACGTCGTTCATGCTTTTCCTCCGCGCCCAAACCAGGTCCAGGGCCGCAGCAGGCGCTCACGCCCGACCAGCACCAGCACCACCAAAAACAGTCCGATCCAGAAGGTCCAGTACTGCGGCGTGATGCTCGAGATAAAGTTTTGCAGCAGGGTGAACACCAGTGCGCCGGCCACGCCGCCGTAGAGCCAACCGGTGCCGCCCACCACCAGCACCAGCATCACGTCGGCCGAGCGGTGGAACTCGAACACATCCAGTGAAGCAAAGCCGCTGGTCTGTGCCAACAGCGCTCCGGCCGCACCGGCCATGCCGGCGGCCACGGTGTAGACCACGGCAATGCGTTGCGTCACCGGAATGCCCATGGCCATGGCGCGCCGGCGGTTGTCGCGTATGGCCTTGAGCGTGGCGCCAAAGGGCGAGTTCACCAGGTGCCGGGCCAGCCCAAACAGCAGCAGCAGCACGCACAGCGAATACCAGGCCGAGGTCTGACCGTATAGGTCGAACTCGAAGCGCCCCAACAGCGACCCCATGACCACGCCCTGCAGGCCATCGGCGCCGCCGGTCAGCCAGTCCAGTTTGTTCGCCAGCTCGGCCAGGATCAGGCCCACACCCAGGGTCACCATCAGGCGCGTCAGGTCGCTGCCGCGGATGATGGTCAGGCTGCACACGGCCCCCAGCAGGGTGGAGGCGGCAATCGCCACCAGCAGACCCAGCAGCGGGTCTGGCATAACGAACTTGGCAAACAGCGCCGCTACATAGGCCCCCATGCCGAAGAAAGCCGCATGGCCCAGCGAGACGATGCCGGTGTAGCCCAGGATCAAGTCCAGCGACACCGCAAACAGGGCGACGATGGCAATCTCGTTGATGACCAGGGCGCGCGACTGCAGCACCCAGGGCGAGGCCAGCAGCAGGGCCCACAGGGCATATTCCCACCAGGCCCAACGCGCGGCGAACTTCATGACTTGCCTCCCTGGCGCACAAACAGGCCTTGCGGGCGCCAGATCAGGATCGCAATCATCAGGCTGTAGACAATGAAGGCGCCCAGCTTGGGGATGTAGTACTTGCCAGCCACATCGGCCACGCCCAACAGCAGGGCCGCCAGGAGCGGGCCGGTGATGCTGGAGGTGCCACCCACGGCCACCACGATCAAAAAGTAAATCATGAATTTCAGCGGAAAGCTGGGGTCCAGGCCCAGCACCTCGGCGCCCAGTGCGCCACCCAGGCCGGCCAGGCCCGAGCCCACGGCAAAGGTGGTGAGAAACACCACATTCACATTGATACCCAGGCCAGCGGCCACGCGCTGGTCGTCCACGGAGGCGCGCAGGCGGCTGCCAAAGCGGGTCTTGGCCAGCACGTATTGCAAGGCCACGGTGAGCGCGGCGCAGACCGCGATGATGAACAGGCGGTAGTGGCCCATGCCCAGCATCCAGGCGCCCTCACCGAGCTCGGTGCGGCCCTTGAGCCACTCGGGCAGCTGGATGATTTGCTGGCTGGAGCCAATAAAGTAATCCGTACTGGCCACCGCCATAAAGGTCAGGCCTATGGAAAACAGCACCTGGTCCAGGTGTGGCTTGCTGTAGAGCGGCCGGTACAGCGTGCGCTCCAGCACGCCACCCAATACGGCCGAGCCGATGAAGGCCAGCGGCAGACAGGCCAGAAAGGGCACACCCAGGCGCTGCATCAGCAGCACCGTGATGTAGCCTCCCACCATGGCGAAGGCGCCATGGGCCAGGTTGATGAAGTTCATCAGGCCCATGGTCACGGCCAGACCCACGGCCAGAATGAACAACAGCATGCCGTAGGCAATGCCGTCGAATAGCAACGTCAGCATGAAAAGAACAGGTCCGGCTTAACGCGCTTTACCGGGGTCTTTGACGTCTTTGATCACATCAAATTCCACGTTGTAGAGCTGGCCGTCCTTGCGTTCCACCTTGCGCAAATAGATGTTCTGCACCACGTCGCGGGTTTGCGCGTCGATGAACATGGGGCCGCGTGGGCTCTCGAAAATCTGGCCCTTCATGGCCGCCAACAGGGCGTCGCCGCCGCCGTTGCCCTTGGTGATTTTCAGCGCTTCGTAAATCACGCGCATGCCGTCATAGCCACCCACGGCCATGAAGTTGGGGCGCATGCCCTTGTTGGCCTTCTGGAAAGCCTCGACAAACTTTTTGTTTA
>JAYVNF010000362.1:0-3782 GCA_043758575.1 Rhodoferax sp. | reverse complement strand
GCTCTTCTGCCCTGGAACCTTCGCCTACCAGAAATATCGCCAATTCCACTTCCTTGACTAACTGGGGTTGATGGCGCGCTTACGGAAAGACGGCCAGCGCCACCAAAAGGTAGCGCTGCAGGCAACGTAAAAATGGCTGTGTGAATCGCATTGAATTCTCCTCAGTAGAGACAGACGTGGAACTTCTGAAGCAGTGGCAATGTGGAGTGGAGCCTTTCTAGGTCTTCTCTTCAGCCCACCGACATTGCCTGTTCAGATTAGTTACAAGCTGGAAAATTCAAATCAGCATTTTCACCTACGCATACAAACATTCTAAAAATTATACGCAGGAAAATTGATATTTAGCAAACATAAAATCTACCAAATAAATATTATACAGACTTATTAGCTTCCGCCAATGGAACAACCTGGGGTGCCCGGAATTTACGGCGCACCAGTTCTATGTGTTCCTTGAGCACATAGGCGTGCTCGGAAAACGCCAGTGGCAACACGGCGTGGGTGACCTTGGCCTCGATCTGGTCGAGCTGCTTTTGCAGCTCCGCCCGCGATTCGTCCGGCTTGAGCACTTGGGCCTGGATTTCCAGGTACTTGAGTTCGCCATACCAGCGGTAGATGCGCCTGCGAATGCGCCAACCGTAGAGCGCGGGCGCAGCACGGAACACCGGCACCATGATGGCCAGCAACGGGATGATGGCCAGGGCGGCGCGGTCAACCAACGTTGCCAGCCAGAACGGCAGGTAGCGCTGCAAGAACGGTGGCCCAGACTTGTAAAAGCGCTCTGCGTCCTTGCTGAGCGGGAAGTCGGTGTCCTTGGCCGCCGGAAAGGCATGCGGGGCGTTCAGCAGATCGGGCTTGGCATGGGTAGCCTGCATGGCCTTCATCAGCAGCGACACCAGGGCCGGATGCAGGTTGCGCGTGACCACCACCGTGGTGGTTGTGGCCAGCAGGTTCAGGTCATGTGCCGGCACGTTGTGCTGCAAGTCCATGGCGCCGTGCGGCAGCACCAGGTGGTGCAGATAGGGGAACTGGCGCGTGCTGGCCTCGGCCTGGTCCAGGTTCATCACGCGCAGGCCCGGATAGGCCACCAGCTCGCGCACCAGCCGGGATTCGGGCGCGCCAATGAAGAAGGCTGCGTCCAGGCCACCATCTTGCAGCTGTTGCTGGGCAGTGGCCCGGTCCGCTTCCACCAAGCGGCTGTTGCTGGCATCCACGCCACTGGCCTTGAGCAGGCGCAGGGCCAGCACCTGGGTGCCAGAGCCCTTGCTACCCACGGCGATGCGCTTGCCCACCAGGGCCGACAGGCGCGTGTGCACTGTCTTGCCACGGTAGAAAATCCAGATCGGCTCATACGACACCGAGCCCAGGGA
This sequence comes from Rhodoferax sp., assembly GCA_043758575.1. Taxonomy (GTDB): domain Bacteria; phylum Pseudomonadota; class Gammaproteobacteria; order Burkholderiales; family Burkholderiaceae_C; genus Allorhodoferax. The sequence continues at coordinate 2,415 of JAYVNF010000362.1, read as the reverse complement.
GACCAGGTCCACCTCGGAATCACTGGCATGGCTTTCGTCGGTATCCGACAGGCCGTCCTGCAAAAAAGCCACCCGCGCCGCGTCCTCGGGGTCACGCAGGCGCTTGATGTTGTCGATGGCGCCGCCGCTGGACTGCACATCCAGCGTCACGCCGTCTTCAGCCAGCAGCTTGGCGTAGCTGTGGGCGAAGTCCAGGTATTCGCTGTCCTCGGCACCGGTGGCAATCACTACCCGCATGCGCGGAGCTGGATCGATAAAGTGCAGTGCCGCCCAGACGGCGGCAACCAGCACCAGGGCCACCGGCAGGGTCGAGGCCAGGGCATCTTTCCAGGAGAAGCGGCGGAACCAGGCGATTGTTTTTCCCATAGGTCTTTCAGGCTATTGCAGCTTGGCCAGGTACGCGCGTACGCGTTTCGCATTGGTCCCAAAATCACTGCCGCCCACACGAGAGACCGAGCGCACATCCACACGGCTGCCCTGCCCTTGCGGCCGCACGCGCACCACCACATCGTCCTTGAAGCCAAACAGCAGCGTGGTGGCAGTGGCCTCCAGGCGCAGCTCGGCTGGCTCGGCGGCCACCAGCTCCCACCCCATGTCGGCCGCCACCGTCTTGGCCCGCTCAAATGCCTGTTGCGCCGGCAGGGCCAGCATGAGTGGCGCGATGTCGGGGTAACCCTGCTCCTGCTGTGCCGCTACCACCGCGCTGTAGGCCAGGCCATTGGGGGCGTTTTGGCGCAGCGGCGCAATCGCCACGAACAGCGGAGGATCTTCGGTGTCGGTGGATATGTCGTGGATATGCGGTAACTGGTTCACCTGGGTCCACATATAAGCCGGTGGCGCAAAGGCCAGCAGCGACAGCAAGGCGGCTACCAGGCACTGGCGCCGAGCCGGCGGCGACAGCCGGCGTCCGGCAAAAAGAGCCAATAGCAAGGCCAGCCCAAAGAGCACAGCGGCCAGCGTGGCGCTCCAGCGCATGGTGCCCAGCGCCACTTTGAGCGATGCCCATTGCAGGCGGTAAACAGGGCCAGCCAGCAGCTCCAGCAGCAGGCAAGCGCCCGCCAGCAACAAGACCAGCCCGGCCAACCGCTCACGCAGGGTGGGACTGCGCATCATGGCCGGACAAACTTCAGGACGAATTCGTCTTTGGGCTGTGCCGGCTCGGGCGTGTTCTTGTCACGCGGATCCAGCGGGTTGCGCAAAAAATCACCATGCGCGACCAGCTTGAAGCCTGCCGCCTCCACCTCTTGCACCAGAAACGCCTCTTCGATGCGGTGCAGCGTTCCGGCCTCGGAAATACCGGTGCCGGTGCGGCCCGCATGGTCGGCAATGACATACATGCCGCCGGATTTAAGTCCGGCAAAAACCGCCGCATTCATGCGCGAGCGGTCGGTACCCAGATGACCCAGGTCGTGGTAATTGAACATCAGGGTGACCAGGTCGAGCTGCTGCACCAGCTCGGGTGGCACCGGGTCTTCAAAGGGGCGCACGACGGAGAACAGATTGGCCACGTTCGGGTTTTTGGCGCGCTCGGCCAAAGCTTGAACGGAGGTTCGGCGCACCATCGGCGCGGTGGGCACGGCTGTCACCAACTGGGGCGAGGCATTGCCTTCGGGCGTGACTGCCGGGCGAGCCGGTGCTTCGGCGGCCGGTGCCGGACGGCTTTGGCCATAGGCCCGGCCGCTGGGGCCCACGGCGCGCGCCAGCAGTTCGGTGGTGTAGCCGCCGCCGGTGCTCAGGTCCAGCACCGTCATGCCGGGCCTGATGCCAACAAAGGCCAGCATGGGTTCGGGCTTGCGCCGCACATCGTTGGTCCGGTCGGCCTCGCTGCGGTCCGGGCTGGCCACAATTTCGGCGATACGCGCAGGTGTCAGGCTGGTACGGGCGCCAGGCGCAAGCCCTGAGGTGCTGCCCGGCGCGGCACAGGCACCCAGGCAACACAGCAGCACGGTGCCTACAAGCTGACGGGTGGAATGCCAAGCTGCGCTGCGCGCAAGGGACTGAGGGGTGGTGTGCATGGTGTTTGCTCCTGGGGTGAATGGCATGACCACAGCGGGTCGACTGGCTTAGCCAAAAAAAGGATTCACGATAGTCAACAGTCCCCGGACTTGCTGGCCATGCTGCATGTCTTCGCTGTACAGGGCGGTGCAGCCTGCATCCAGCGCTGCTGCAACGATCAGGCTGTCCCAGTAGCTGAATGCATTTTTTTCGCGCAATTGTGAAGCCAATAGCAATTGGGTGGGGTTTGAATGAATAATTTCACACTCGCTGTACCAGCCAGCAACGAGCTTGCGTATGGTCAATTCCGGTGTGTCGGCCTTTTTAATCAGGTTGCAGCAAACCTCGCGCACAACCTGCGAATTGATGGCCGGCCTCACTAATTGCTCCAACAAGTCGGTTGCCCTTTGATGGCGTGGG
>JAYVNF010000361.1:0-3783 GCA_043758575.1 Rhodoferax sp. | reverse complement strand
CAGCTTGCGCTGGCGCTCGCGGGCGTAGAAGGCCTGCAGTTCGGCATCGCTGCCACTGGCCTGGCTGCTACCCTGGGCACCGCCGGCCAGCGTTGTCTGGGTGGCTGGGGAGTTGACCGCCGTGCTGGCGCTGCCGATGGCGGCCACCAGCGGCACACTCAAAATGCCCAGCAAGGCCAGTGTGGCAAAGCGCAGCCAGCGTGCCAGCGCGGTGTACACCAGCACCACAACGGCCAGCCACACCAGGGCGGACGGGCTGATGACGCGGCGCACCAGCTCCAGCATGTAGTCGGCACTGAAGCCCTGCAAGGCACCCAGCTGCGACCAGATGCGCTGCGGCGTGGGCAGCAATGAGTCGTGGTAGAGCAGGGCGGTGGCCAGGGGCCAGACGCACAGCGCGCGGGCCCGCTGCCAGCGCCCCGCAGGCAGCGGCCAGAAGGCCGCCACGGCCAGCAGCAGGTTCAAGACCCAGTGAAAGCCGATGTAGTGGCCGTAGTACAGGCCGGTCTTGGCGAGGAAGTAGAGGCTCAGGTAACTCATGCTGGGGTGGACCTCTGCGCTTGGCGCTGGCGTGCGCGCTCCCGAAAACGGTCACGCACATAGTCGCGGATGGACAGGCCCAGCTTCCAGTAGCCACCCAGTCCGAGCAGGGCGATTTCCTTCAGGCCTTGCAGGGGGCGGTCGGCGTCGTGGGTCTCTTTCCAGTTCTGCCAGGCGTCGGGGCGGGCGAAGGTGCATTGCACCAGGTGCACACGCTGGGCGTGGCTCAGGGCCTCAAACTCCAGCCCCAGGGTGTGCGCTTTGCTCAGCAGCACCTGGGCGGCAAAGCTGTGTTCGCGCCCGTTGGCCCACAGGCTCACATGCAGGCGCTCGCCGGCCTTGGCATTCAGCTCGGCAGGTACCTGCAGGCCCAGGCCCGACATGGAGTAGTCCACACACGCGCAGTGCACGGCCTGGCCGTTGTCCAGATACAGCACAGCGGGCAAATGGGTTTGCACGCGCTGGGTGCGCCGCACCTGGCGCGACTCCGAGGCCACGCCGATGGCAGCCCCCAGGATCAGCATGCTGTAGGTGGTCCAGGCCAGGTTCAGCGCCACCGTGCCGGTCTCGTGCGGGTTGAGCACAAACAGGCGCAGCAGGCCCATGACGAAGGCGGCAAAGTTGAGCAGCACCAAGAGGGTGTATGGCGCGGAGATGGCCCAGTCGAAATACGATTTATTCACCAGCCCGCCCTTGGCCGTGACGTTGAAGCTGCCCGATCGCGGTTTGACCAGGGCCATGGCCGTGGGCAGCATGACATAGGCGGCCAGCACGGTCTCGTAGACGTCGGCCCAGAAGGTGTGGCGGCTCTCGCCCTGCAAGTGGGCATTGGCAATGTTGGAGAGCACGATGTAGGGCACCACATACAGCGCCAGCAGCAGGGCGCTGGCGTTGATGACGTGCCATTCCAGAAACAGATAGGCCATGGGTGCGGTCAGGAACACCAGGCGCGGCAGGCCGAAGAAAAAGTGCAGCATGGCCGTGGAGTAGCACAGGCGCTGCCACAGCGTCAGGCCCTTGCCCAGCATGGGGTTGTCCAGGCGGAAGATTTGCGCCATGCCGCGCGCCCAGCGTATGCGCTGGCCGACGTGGGCCGACAGGCTCTCGGTGGCCAGGCCAGCGGCCAGCGGCTGGTTGATATAGGCCGAGGTGTAGCCGCGCCGGTGCAGCTTGAGGGCGGTGTGCGCGTCTTCGGTCACCGTCTCTATGGCGATGCCACCAATTTCCATCAGCGGTGCGCGCCGGATCAGGGCGCAGGAGCCGCAAAAGAAAGTCGCGTTCCAGAAGTCATTGCCATCCTGTATCAGGCCGTAAAACAGCGAGCCCTCATTGGGCACCCGGCGGAAGGTGCCCAGGTTGCGCTCAAACGGATCGGGCGAGAAAAAATGGTGCGGCGTTTGCAGCATGGCGCACTTGGGCTCGCGCTGGAACCAGCCCACACAGGTGGTGAGAAAGCCGCGTGTGGGAATGTGGTCGCAGTCAAAAATCGCCACCAGCTCGCCGTCGGTCTGCTGCAGCGCGTGGTTCAGGTTGCCGGCCTTGGCATGGCGGTTGTCGGGGCGGTCCAGGTAGTGAATACCCACGGCCTCGGCATAGGCGCGGAACTCCGGCCGTCGGCCATCGTCGAGCAGGTAGATGCGCAGCTTGTCACGCGGCCAGTCCAGCCCCAGGGCGGCCAGCACCGTGGGTTGCACCACGCTCAAGGCCTCGTTGTAGGTGGGGATGAACACATCCACCGTGGGCCAGCTGGGCGCTGCGCCCTTCAACTGTGCCGGATCACGTTTGAGCGGCCAGGCGGTTTGCACAAAGCCCAGCAGCACCACCAGCCAGGTGTAGGCCTCTGCGGCCAGCAGGCCGTAGCCCAGAAAGGCTTCGGCGTTGGAGTCGAAATCCAGGGTCGAGGTGACGCGCCACCAGACGTAACGGCCCAGGGTGATCATGCTGACGCAAGCCAGGGCCAGCGAGGGAAAGCGCCCGGGCAAACGGCGCAGCACCATGGCCAACGCCCAGCACAAGGCCATGAAGAAGAATTGCCCCAGAGGGCTGAAGGGCGTGGTCAGCACCACCAGCGCCAGCGCGCTGATGCTCAGCAGCAGCAGCGCCTGCACGCCGCGCAGTTCCATCAGCGGCGCCAGCAGGCCTTCGGCGCGCATGCCGGTCTGGGTGAAATCGAAATAGTGGGCCACGCGGTCCAGCCCGGCCATGGCCGCCCGCAAGGGCCAGGCGCTGGCGTACAGCAGCCAGGCGACAACCCGCGCTGCCCGCGCCAGGGCGCCACCCAGCAACACCCCTACCGTGCCCAGCATGCGCAGCAGCATGGCCAGGGGCGAGACCCGTTCGGCAGGCGGCAGCAGCAGCAGGCGCTGCACCCAGAGCCCGGCCCGCGCGGGCTGCTCCACCTGCAGCTGGACGGCCAGCCAGGCCAGGGCCCTCAGTGGATTCAGTGGGGTCAATGGGTTCACCGTGCTACCTGTGTGCTGCATGGGCAGTGGCATGTGCCAAGGCCCATGGGGCGCCGTCCTGGTCTGGTGCGCATTGGTCCAGCAACCAGCGGGCAATGCCGTTGAGGTCGTGCGCCGACTGGGCCTGCGGTGCAAAGGCTGTCACGCAGTGCTGCGCCGCCAGCGCGGCGGCCACGTTTTCGTCATCGTGCAGCACATAGGGCGATAGCTGCTGCGGCCACAGCAGCTGCAAGGCCTCCAGGGCCTGGCACTGGGACGCGCGGCGCGGGTTGAAGCGGGTTGCCAACAGGGCCAGCGGGGTGGCGGGGCGGGCCTGCGCCAGCAGCGCGGCCACGTGGTCCTGCATCTGCGTGGCCCGGGCGGATGTGTCCAGGCAGACTACCACCAGGTCGGCGCAGCGCAGGGCCTGCGCGGCCAGGGGCTGCGGCCAGGGCGGCACGTCCAGCAACACCAGGCTGTGGTCCTCCAGCGCCAGGGATTGCAGCTGCGTGGACAGCCATTGCGGGTCTTGCGCCAGGGACTGGTCCAGAGCAGGGAGCAGCGCCTGGTTCAGGGACTGCTGCGGCCCTGCAGGCGGCGCCGGGTCCCCTGGATTGCCAAAGGGCAGAAACCGTACCTGCGCAGAATTTTCCAGAGCCGCCTCGCCCCACCAGCTGCCGGCTGCCACAGCGTTGCTCCAGCCCAGGGCGGCGGGCTGTGCCAGCCCCAGGTGCAGGCCCAGGCTGTTTTGGGCGCACAGGTCCAGCGCCAGGCAGGCGCGGCCCGCCGCACTCCACAGGTT
>JAYVNF010000360.1:0-3786 GCA_043758575.1 Rhodoferax sp. | reverse complement strand
GCCAGGCCAAACACCTTTTCCTTGAAGCCCGGCCAGACCGCCACGATCTGCGTGCCGGCGTGGACTGCCACAGTCACCTTCCAGTGGCCGGCGCGCAGGGCTTTTTGCAGCTGCTGCAGCACGATGACATCGCAGGCCAGATCGGTCAGGCGCCATTCGAATTCCAGCGCGTCTTCCAGGCGGCGCAAATCGCCGCTGGGGTCGTGCATATCGGGTTGCTGCACCTCCACATAGTGCAGGCGAATCAGCGGGTCGAGCTCCACATCGTGGGCCTCGGCTTCCTTGCGCACCACCTGCTTGTGCACCTGGCTGCTGGAGGGCACATCGATCACCACATCACCCAGCACCTGGGCCGAGCAGGAGAGCCGGCGCCCGTCCATCAGCGGCTGCGTCACGCAGTAGTCTTCTTCCACCTTGCCAAAAGGCGACAGGTGGTCGAGCTTGGAGGTCAGGCCATGCTTGGGAAATTCGCCCTCGGACACCAGCACCTGGCAGCGCCCGCAAATGCCACGGCCGCCACACACCGAATCAATGTCCACGCCCAGCGAGCGCGCGGCTTGCAGCACCGGCGTTCCGATCGGGAAACGGCCGCGCCGACCCGACGGGGTAAATACGACCAAGGGGTCTTTGTTGCTCACGCGCGGGCTCCTGAGAATTTCATAGACGGGCTTTGCAATGGTTTATTCGCGCTTGCGGCGGCTGCCGCCTTCGCGGCGTCCCCGGCCCATTTCGCCGTCGGCGCCCATCACCGGGTCGGCGCGGAACTTGCGGATCCAGCGCATGCAATCAGGGTCATGGCCCATCATCACGTCAGCACCCATGATGGCCTTGACCACCTCGGCGTGCAGGGGGTTGGTGATGGCCGAGGTCATGCCGGCGGCAATCGCCATGGTCAAAAAGGCCGAGTTCACGCCATTGCGTTCGGGCAGGCCGAAGCTCACGTTGGAGGCGCCGCAGGTGGTGTTGACCTTGAGTTCGGTGCGCAGACGGTGCACCAGGCGCATGACCTGCACGCCGGCCTGGTTGATGGCGCCGATTGGCATGACCAGCGGATCGACCACGATGTCCGAGGCCGGGATGCCGTAGTCGGAGGCGCGGTTCACGATTTTTTTGGCCACCTCAAAACGCACGTCCGGGTCTTGCGAGATGCCGGTTTCGTCGTTGGAAATGGCGACCACGGCGGCGCCGTATTTCTTCACCAGGGGCAGCACGGTTTCCAGCCGGTCTTCCTCGCCGGTGACCGAGTTCACCAGGGCCTTGCCTTTGTAGACGGCCAATCCCGCTTCCAGTGCGGCGACGATGGAGGAGTCGATGGAGAGAGGCACGTCGGTGATGGATTGCACCAGCTGGATCGCCTTGGCCAGCATGCCGGGCTCGTCGGCCAGGGGAATGCCGGCGTTCACGTCCAGCATGTGGGCGCCGGCCTCGACCTGGGCCAGGGCGTCGGCGATCACGCGGCTGTAGTCGCCAGCCAGCATTTCAGCGGCCATGATCTTGCGCCCGGTGGGGTTGATGCGCTCGCCAATGATGACGAAGGGGCGGTCAAAGCCGATCACCACTTCACGGGTGGCAGAGCTGATGATGGTATCGGTCACAGTGTTTCCTTTTGGTTATCTGTTTGGTCTGTTGGGTTGGTTTGGTTGGCGTACAGGTTGTCGCGGCCCGGGTACCAGGGCACGCGGCCCTTGAGCACGCCGGATTTTTGGATGATCTCTGCCACCGACTCTTCCTGCCGGTAGGCCATGACGTGCACGCCTGAGACGCCCTTGATCTCCTGGATTTCCTGGATCAGTTCGATGCATATCTGGCGGCCCTCAACGGCCGGCTTTTCGGCACCGGCCATGCGCTTGACCACACTGTCGGGGATGTGGATGCCGGGCACATGGGTGCGCATCCAGTCGGCCGCTTTGGCGGTGCGTAGCGGCCCCACGCCGATCAGGAAGAAGGTTTTTTGAGGTCCCTCTTCCAGCAAACCCAGGTCTTCCATCTGTTGCATGAAGCTGCGCAGGCGCGGTACGTCGTAGCAGTATTGGGTCTGCAAAAACTGGGCACCGGCCGCCACCTTCTTGGCAACGCGCTCGGCCCGCCAGGCATAGGGCGGCACAAAGGGGTTGGCGGCGGCACCGAAGAACACGCGCGGGGCGAAGGTCACCTTGCGCCCGCTTTGGAACTTGTGCTCGTCGCGCAGGGTGCGGCCGATTTGCAGCAGGCTCATGCAGTCCAGGTCAAACACCGGCTTGGCCTGCGGGTGGTCGCCCGACTGCACACCGTCGCCGCTGAGGCACAGCATATTGGCCACGCCCATGGCGGCACCACCCAGGATATCGCCCTGGATGGCAATGCGGTTCTTGTCGCGGCAGGAGATCTGCATCACCGGTGCGTAGCCAATGCGTGTCAGCAAGGCGCAGACGGCGATGCTGGACATATGGCAGTTGGCGCCGGAACCGTCGGTGGCGTTGATGGCGTCCACATAGCCGTCAAAGATGCGGGCGCGTTGGTACACGTCTTCCGGGTCGGCCGAGTCCGGCGGGTCGAGTTCGGCGGTGACGGCAAAGGCGCCAGCGCGCAGCACACGCTCCAGCCGCCCCGGCGAGGTGTGACCGGGCAGTATGGGCAGCGGATAACCCGGGACCGGTTCGTCGTCGAATTTCATGGTGCTTTGGCCTGTGGTGGATTTTTGTCACGCGCCACCTTGAGCCAGGAGGAGCGGCCTTCCAGGCGGCGGTCCACCGGCAGCTGGACTATGCGAATGGCTTTTTTGCCTTCTTGCATGCGTTCGCTGCCGGCAAAGGCTTCGACCCAGACGCAGCGCATCTCGGGCTTGACTTCGCAGTTGCCATTGGCACGCACACCGCCGCAAGGGCCGTTGCGGATGTTCTTGGGACAGTTCATGGAACAGGACATGCCGGTGGCAGACAGGGCGCACTGGCCGCACATCTTGCAGTCGAACAAAAAGCCCTTGGTGATTTTTTCCAGGGCCGCTACCGGTGCCTCTACACGTGCGTAGCCGATTGCGTTCCACAGCGGGTGCAGGGCCACAAAGGCTTTTTCAAACGCGGCGTAAAAGATCTCCAGGCCACGGGCGTGGCGTACCGACCAGCGGCGTACGGCGTACATCTCAGGCCTCTCCTGCAGTGTCGGTGGTGGCGTCTGTTGGGGTGCTGGCCGCCACCTTGGTCTCATCGACACCGTGGGCGCGTATCAGGCGCAGCAGGTCTTCGTCCGAATACTGGGCTTCGATCCGGGCGGCTTCTGCATCGGCCTCCATCTGCATATCGTCGCTGCAGGCACGTGGCGCGCTGCGGGCCCAGTCGGCCAGGTAGTCGGCCGAGCCGGACTTGCCGGCGCGCATGGCGGCGCGGTCCACCGCCTCCTGGAAGCGGTGCGAGAGCTGCACCTTGCCGGTCTCGCGGCCCTTTTTCACCACCACTTGGGCGGGGATGTCGCGCCAGGAAATCACGATTAGTTTTGCCATTGGATGATGCTCTCGGTCATTGTCTTTGTCGCTTGCAAGTGGGCCTGTTCCAGGCTGGTGGCCAAGCCGCCGTAGCCGGTCACGCGGTGTTCAAATGCCAGGCCCAGGCGCTGGGCGGCGGCCCGGCCGGCAGCGATTTTTTCTACGGATGCGATCTGCGCCAGGTAGGTCAGCTTCTTGTAGTTGCCAAAGTACATGGGCAACAACTCGGGGTGCTTGTCGATGCCCAGACCATGGATGATCAGGCGCTCAAAATGCTGCAGCAAAAAGTCGGTCAGGTAAAAGGTGCCGAGTTCGGCCTCGGCCAGTTC
>JAYVNF010000359.1:0-3793 GCA_043758575.1 Rhodoferax sp. | reverse complement strand
ATGCGATTGCGCTGTGCGCGGTGCACAACGCCGGGCCGTACAGCAGCAACGGCAGCGCCGCAGCGGGCTCTGCGCCCACCACTGGACCCAAGGCCACGTCAAAGCCTGCGCCCGATGCTGCTGCGCAAACCGCGGCCGCCGCATCGCCGGCCACGCAAGCCACCGAACTGGAGCAGGAATTGGCGCGCCTGCGCGCCAGCCTGGAGAGCGGCATTGGCAAAAGCAGCCTGCCTGCACCGGACCCCGAGGACAGCGACGCCAGCGCCTTCGAGGCTTTCCGTCGTTACTACGCCACGCAGCAGCGCGACATGGAACAAAAAGTCGGCCCCTTGCGGGCCAAGGTGCGCGAGCGGCTGGGCCAGACCTCGCCCGCGCTCAAGCAACTCGCCGCGCTGGATGCCGCACTGGACGGCATTCTGTGTGAGCGCGAAAGCCGCCTGCTGTATGGCGTGCCGCTGCTGCTCAAAAAACGCTTTGCCCATTTGCGCACCACCTACCCCGCGGGCACCGGCCTGCTGCGCTTCGGCCAGGAACTTCAAACCGTGTTGCGGGCCGAACTCGATGTTCGCCTGCAACCGACGCAGGGCTTGCTCGAAGCCCTGCACAACCCCACTACACAAGCCGTATGAGTAAACACATTTTCACCGCCATCTTTTTTGTAGGCGCCTTGGTGCTGCTGTGGGTGGCCTACGGCTTCATGGCCGGGCATGGACTGGCCCTGGCCATGACCCTGCTGATCGCGGCCGTCTATGGCTACGGCAGCTGGGAGCTGCAACGCTTTCGCCAGGCCACGGCCAGCCTGCAGCAGGCACTCAACTCCATTCCCGAAAGCATCAGTGACCTGGGCGCCTGGCTATCTGGCGTGCACCCCTCGCTGCAGAACCCGGTGCGCCTGCGCATCGAAGGCGAGCGCGTGGGCCTGCCCGGCCCGGCGCTGGCACCCTATCTGGTGGGCCTCTTGGTCATGCTGGGCATGCTGGGCACGTTTTTGGGCATGGTGGTCACGCTCAACGGCGCCGTGTTTGCGCTGGAAGGCACGTCCAATCTGGAGGCCATGCGCTCGGCCTTTGCCACGCCCATCAAAGGCCTGGGCCTGGCCTTTGGCACCTCGGTGGCGGGTGTGGCGTCATCCGCCATGCTGGGCCTGCTGTCGGTCCTCTCGCGGCGCGAGCGCCTGCACAGCGCACAGCTGCTGGACAGCAAAGTTGCCGGCGCGTTGCGCGGCTTTTCGCTGGTCCACCAGCGCCAGCAGGCCTTTCTGGCCTTGCAGCAGCAGTCACAGGCCCTGCCCTCCGTGGTTGCGGCCCTTCAATCCCTGGTGCAGCAAATCGGCAGCATGGGCCAGCAACTGGGTGACAGCCTGAGCGCCAAGCAGGAGCGTTTCCACAGCGAGGCCAAGGAGGCCTACAGCGCCCTGTCCCGCTCGGTGGACCAGTCCCTCAAAGACAGCCTGCAGCACAGCGCCCAGGCCGCCGGCGACAGCCTGCGCCCGGTGCTGCACAGCGCCATGCTGGGCATTGCAGAAGAAGCGCGGCAGATGCATGAACGCATGCTGGCCACCACGCAGACCCAGCTGGAAGCATTGGGCACGCGCCTGCATGCCAACAGCGCCGAGGTGACACAGAGCTGGGCCGCAGCACTGACGCGCCAGGAAGCAAGCAGCGCCAGCCTGCTGGGCGGCGTGGCGACCTCGCTGCAGGCCTTTGAGGCGCGCTTTGAACACGGCTCTGCGGCGCTGGTGAGCAGCGTGCAGCAGGCCTATGCCGGCCAGCAGGCCGAATACAGCGCAGAGGCGCAACAGCGCCTGCACGCCTTCACCAGCGCGCTGGACGCCATGGCCGCAGGTCTGCAGCGCGAATGGCAGCAGGCCGGTGCCCACACGCTGGCCCAGCAGCAGCAGATCTGCGAGGTCCTGCGCCAGACCGCAGAGGACGTGGCCCAGAGCGCGCAAAGCAGCGCCGGCAAAACCCTGGCCGAACTGCAAGGTTTGCTGGACAGCTCGGAAGCGCTGCTGCGCAGCCGCATGGCCGCGGAAGCCCAGTGGACGCAGACGCAAGGCGAACGCATGGACCAGCTGACCACGCTCTTGGCCACCGAGCTGGGCGCCCTGCGCACGCAGGAAGCCAGCCGTACCCAGGCCGCCGTCGAGCGCCTGGGCGATCTGCAGACGGCCGTGGCCGGCCATCTGGCCACCCTGGGAACGGCCCTGGAGGAGCCGATTCGTCGCCTGATAGAAACCGCATCCGAGGCCCCACGCGCCGCCGCCGAGGTGATTGGCCAGTTGCGCCAGGAAGTCAGCAGCAGCGTGGCACGTGACAACGAACTGTTGGAAGAGCGCACACGCATCATGGAGACACTCAACACCCTCCTGGCCTCCATCCACCATGCCTCGCAGGAACAGCGCGCGGTGATCGACGCGTTGGTGGGCTCAACCGCCGAGGCGCTGCAGCAGGCCAGCGGCAGCTTTGCGCAGCAGGTCGGCCAGGAAGCCGGCAAGCTGGCCGATGTGGCCGCACATGTGAGCAGCAGCGCGGTGGAAGTCTCCAGCCTGAGCGACGCCTTCGGCTTTGCCGTGAAGTCCTTTGGTGAGGCAAACGACAAGCTGATTGCCAACCTGCAGCGCATCGAAGGCGCGATGGACAAGTCCATGGCGCGCAGCGACGAGCAGCTGGCCTATTACGTGGCCCAGGCGCGTGAAATCATTGACCTGAGCATCTCTTCGCAAAAGGACATGGTGGACGGGCTGCACCAGATCGTCAGCAAGCAGTCCGAGCTGAGCGATGCCAGCGCCGAGGCCGCGTGATGGAAGACTCTGACTCCGGCCTGGAACACACCGCCCCGGTCTGGGCGGTGTTTGGCGATTTGATGTCCGGCCTCTTGGGCGCCTTTGTGCTCTTGCTGGTGGGCGTGCTGGTGGTGCAGCTGCAGCTCAGCGCCAGCCTGGAAGACGAGGTGAAAAAGCGCCAGGTCGAGGAGCAGCGCCGCATCAGCCTGGAAAAGGCTCTGGCGATTCCGCTGGCCAGCGGGCGCATCACCCTGAACAACGGGCGCATCGGCATCAGCGGGCGCCTGCTGTTCTCACTCAACTCGGACCAGCTGCAGCCCGAGGGCCGCAAGCTGCTGGACAGCCTGGTGCCGCCGCTGCGCGCCTACCTGGGCGCGCGCGACGAGATGCTGATGGTCAGTGGCTTTACCGATGACCATTCGATACGCGGCGGCAACAGCCAGTTTGCCGACAACTGGGAGCTCTCGGCGCAACGCGCCTTGACCGTCACCCGTGCGCTGATTGAAGAGGGCATGCCCTCCTCCCTGGTGTTTGCCGCCGCCTTTGGCTCCGAGCAGCCGGTCACTCCGAATGTGAACGAGGCCGCACGCGCGCAAAACCGGCGCGTGGAAATGGCGCCGGTGCCCAAGGCCAGTAACGCCAAACCGGCTGCGCCATGAACGCCGCGGCGCAGGAAATGGCTGCACTGCAGCTGGCCGGGGCCGCACGGTTTGACCCGGTGCGCTGGCACTACCTGGAAGCGCTGGCCCTGCGCACGCAAACACAGGCAGAGCCGGTGCAGCGCATTTTGGCGGCGCGGTTGGCCCAAGCACTGGCAGATTTTCAGCGGCGTTTTAACGAGGCACAAGGCGCGGCGCAAAGCGGCCTACCAACTGCTGCAACCATCGCGCAGGACGCATCAAAACCTCCTGCGCGCACGGTGGACGCTGCGCCAACCACCTTGGGCGAACTCACACGTTACCTGGCCACACAAGCCCCGGCAAAAGAGGGTGGGGACAGCGTGGCAGC
>JAYVNF010000358.1:0-11670 GCA_043758575.1 Rhodoferax sp. | reverse complement strand
AAATACCAGCGGCACGATGCGGCGGTTGCCAAGCCGGCGCAGCCCCTTGTTCAACCAACCGGAACCCATGCCATGACTCCACGCTCTTCACTCTTGCGCACACTGTGTGGCCCTGTTGCCGCACTCATCGCCACGGTCGGCCTGCTCTGCAGCACCACGGCCCAGGCCGACACCCTCTCCGACATCAAGGCGCGCGGCACGCTGACGGTGGGCGTGGAAGCCGGCGGCGCCGGCACCATCCTGTCCTCCCAGCCAGGCGGCAAGATCGTCGGCCACGACGCCGACCTGAACGCCCTGATCGCGCAAAAGCTGGGCGTCAAGCTGGAGATGGTGGAGACGCCCTGGCCCGGCATCATTCCGGCCCTTTTGAGCGAGCGCTTTGACATGATCATGAGCGGCATGACCGCCACCAAGGCACGGGCCGAGCGCGTCAATTTTTCCACGCCCTATGGCGATGCCTCCCTGGTGGCAGCAACTCTCGCCGGCAACACGGCATTGAAGACGCCCGACGACCTGGCCGGCAAGACCATTGCCGTGCTGCTGGGCTCCAACACGGTGAACTTCGCCAAGGATTTCGCTGCCAAGATGGCCGCCAAAAACCTCGCAACTCCCACCGTCAAGACCTATGACGACTTCCCCTCCATCTTTGTCGAGCTGGGCAACAAGAACATCGACGTGGTGATGCTGCCACGCCCCATCATGGGCGGCTACATGGTGCAAAAGCCGGGCGCCTTCAAGATCATCGAGGGCCTGGGCGACAAGTCCTACTTTGGCGTGGCCATCCGCAAGGAAGACACGGCGCTGCTGGCGGCCGTCAACAAGATCCTGATGGATGCCAAGGCCGACGGCACGCTCGCCGCCCTGCAGAAAAAATGGTTGGGCGCTGCCACCGGCCCCCTGCCCGACAGCTGGAACTAAGCATGCAGCAAGCCCCCACAAACAGCGCCAGCGCGGCGCGCCCCATGGTCTCGGTGCAGCAGCTCACCAAGCGCTATGGCACGCATGAAATCCTCAAGGGCATCAACCTCGATGTGGCCGCCAGCGAGGTGCTCACGCTGATTGGCCCCAGCGGATCGGGCAAGAGCACGGTGCTGCGCTGCCTGAACTTTTTGGAGGCACCCACGAGCGGTGCGGTGTTTGTGGATGGCGAGCGCCTGGGCTATGTGGAGGGCAAAAACGGCCAGCTCAAGCGCCTGCCCGAAGTGGCCATGAACCGCCAGCGCGCCGACATCGGCATGGTGTTCCAGCAGTTCAACCTGTGGCCGCACAAGAGCGTGCTGGAGAACATTATCGAAGCGCCCATGCTGGTGCGTGGCACCGGGCGCGACGAGGCGATCGAAGTCGCCCGCAAGCTGCTGGACCGCGTGGGCCTGCTGGCCAAGCAACACGCCATGCCGATGACGCTTTCCGGCGGGCAACAGCAGCGCGTGGCGATTGCACGCTCGCTGGCCATGAACCCCAAAGTGCTGTTGCTCGATGAAGTCACCTCGGCCCTGGACCCGGAGACCGTGCGCGACGTGCTGGACGTGATCAAGGGCCTGGCGCAAGACGGCATGACCATGGTGCTGGTCACGCACGAAATGGGCTTTGCCAGCGAGGTGGCCGACCGTGTGGTCTTCATGGACGAAGGCGTGGTGATGGAAGAGGCGCCACCGGACGCATTTTTCTCCAAACATCTGCATGAACGGGCGCAGGCTTTTTTATCCAGGGTGCTCTGACATGTTTGATTTCCAATTGATCGTCACCTATCTGCCCGACCTGTTGCACGGCCTGTGGATCACGGTGCTGTTCACCCTGGGTGGCCTGGCATTGGGCCTGGTCATCGGCGTGTTTGCCGCGGTACTGGGCCTGTCGCGCCTGCGCGTGCTGCACTGGTTAGTCCACGCCTATGTGGACTTCATACGCGGCACGCCGCTGCTCTTGCAACTATTCATCCTCTACTATGCACTGCCGCCCCTTGGCATCAAGATGTCGGCCACCACTGCCGGCATTCTGGGCCTGGGCATCAATGCCGGCGCCTATCTGGCAGAGATTTTCCGCGCCGGTTTTGAGGCCGTGCCACGCGCCCATGTGCAGGCGGCGCGCTCCCTGGGCATGAGCTACCGGCAGACCCTGATCCGCATCGAACTGCCGCAGGCTGCGGCCCTGGTGCTGCCACCCCTGGCCAACGAGATGATCAGCCTGGTGAAGTCCACCTCGCTGATTTCCACCATCTCGATTTCCGAGCTGTTGCGCTCGGGCCAGATCGCCGTGTCGGTGACCTTTGCGCCGCTGGAAATCTACACGGTGGTGGCGCTGTTTTATTTGGCTGTCAACCTCAGCCTGTCCAATCTCGTGCGCTGGCTGGAGCGTCGCAATGGCTCGGGTGCACGGTCTGAAGCCAGGCGCACCCTGCTGGATGTGGGCGTATGACAGACGCTGTTTTGCGCAGCCACGGCCGCTACAGCGCCAGCTCGGCCATGGCCTCGCCCGGCGTGTCTTGGCCGGGTGGCAAGCGCCTGGCGGTGTACATCGCGGTCGGCCTGGAGGAATACGATTTCGGCCACGGCAAGACCGAAGACCTGATGCCCGGCGTGGCCGCACCCGACCTGGTCAACGCCAGCTGGCGCGACTATGGCAACCGTGTCGGCGGCCTGCGCCTCTTGCAGCGCCTGGCACGCTTTGGCATACCGCCCACGGTGCTGCTCAACACGGCGGTGTATGACGCAGCACCCGATTTGATACGCGCCGCCCGCGCGCTGGACTGCGAGTTCATAGGCCACGGCATTTCCAACTCGGACATTTTGGAAGGCATGGAGCCGGCGCAGGAACGGGCCTATTTACAAGCCGTAGCCCAGCGCATTGCAGATGAAGAAGGTCAGGCACCGCTGGGCTGGTCCAGCCCCTGGCTGACCCACACCGAGAGCACCCTGGACCTCTTGGGTGCATGCGGCTACCGCTATGTGATGGACCTGCGCGCGGACGATGTGCCGCTGTGGCTGACCACCGCGTCGGAGTCGCTGCTGGCCATGCCCTATGCGCTGGAGCTCAACGACAGCACCTCCATGATCGGCCGCCAGGTCGGTGCCTCTGAATTCGCCGACATGCTGATCGACGAGTTTGACGAGCTGCTGGAGGCCGCTGACGAAAAGCCTTTGGTGATGAGCGTGGTGCTGCATTCCTTCATCTCGGGCGCACCGTTCAGGTTGCGCCAGATCACCCGCGCCCTGGCCCATATGCAGGCCAACGGTGAGGCGGTCTGGTTCACCCAGCCGCGCGCCATCTACCAGGCGCTGGCCAAGCCCGCCTCGCCTTGACGTCTTTGAAGTGATGGAAGAGAGAGCCCATGCACACCTTGTTCAGCCAGGTCTATGTCTACGACGAAGCCCATGAAAAAGCCATGTATGGGCCCGCCGATGTGCTGGTGCAGGGCCAGCATATACGTGCGATTGGCGAAGCAGCGCCCGCGCTGTTTGCGCAGCAGGGCTGTGGCGAAACCATAGACGGCAAAGGCCACCACCTCCTGCTGCCCGGTCTGATCAACGCCCACTTCCATTCACCCGCCAACCACCTCAAGGGGTCACTGAGAAGCCTGCCGCTGGAGCTGTTCATGCTCTACGAGTCGCCATCCGACCCAGCCCTCACACCCACCCCGCGCGAGGCCTACATGTGCACGATGCTGACGGCCCTGGAGATGCTGCGCAGCGGCACCACCAGCCTGCAGGACGATGCCTTTCTGATGCCCTGCCCCACGCCCGAGATCATCGATGCGGTGATGCAGGCCTATGCCGACTGCGGCATACGCGCCAGTGTCGCCCTGGACCAGCCCGAGCTGCCCGAGATCGACAAGCTGCCCTTCATCACCCAGGGCGCAGACGCCAGCCTGCTGGCCGCTTTGAAAACGCCACCGGCCATGGACAGCGAGGGTCTGTTGGGCATGTACGCCTATCTCATCCAACGCTGGCACGGCGCCGAGAACGGCCGCCTGCGCGCGGCCACGTCCGTCTCGGCGCCGCAGCGTGTCAGCCCGGCGTATTTCCAGGCCATCGACGACCTCAGCCGCAGCCACGGCCTGCCGCTATATGCCCACGTGCTGGAGACCAAGCTGCAGCGCACGCTGGCCACGGAGCAGCCGCGTTTCAAAGGCCGCTCGCTGTTGCAGTACACCGCCGACTTGGGGCTATTGAGCCCACGCCTGAACATCATCCACGCGGTCTGGGTGGATGAGGCCGACCTGGCGCTGGTTGCCCGAGGCGGCAGCACCATAGTCCACAACCCCAATAGCAACCTGCGCCTGGGCAGCGGCGTGGCACCTTACCGGCGCATGCTGGACCACGGCATCCCCGTGGCCCTGGGCAGTGACGAGGCGATCTGTGACGATGCCGCCAATATGTGGGGCGTGGTCAAAACCGCCGGCTTGGTCCACAACATCAGCGGGCTGGACAGCACGCAGTGGCCCAGTGCTGCCGAGGTCTTGCACAGCCTGTGGCAAGGGGGCGCTAGGGCGCAGCTGCGCAGCGGCGAGCTGGGCGTGGTGCAGGAGGGCGCACTGGCCGATTTGGCGCTGCTGGACCTGCACAGCCCGGCCTTCACGCCCTTCAACGATTTGCGCGGCCAGCTGGTGTATAGCGAGAGCGGCAACAGCGTGAAACTCACCATGGTGGACGGGCGTATCGTCTACCGCGAGGGCCGCGTCGGCACGGTCGATGAACCGGCGCTACTGGCAGAGGCGCGTGCGCTGTTTGCCGGCAAGCTGCCCTTGATTGAGCGGGCCCGCACGGATGCAAAGTCCTTGCACGCCAGCTACCAGGCCATGCAGCGGCGGGCAGCAGCAGCGGATGTGGGCATGAACCGTTGGGTGGGCGCTTAGTTCAGGCCGCCTGCCCCGCCTACGCCAGGCCGCGCGCAGTCGCAAACACCGCCACCTGCACTCTGGATGTCAGCTGCAGCTTGCGAAAGATGTGCTGCACATGGACCTTGACCGTGGTCTCGGCAATATCGAGTTTGCGGGCAATGTGCTTGTTGCTGTCGCCCTGCGCGATCAGGGCCAGAATTTCGCGCTCGCGCGCGGACAGGGATTCGAGTGCTGCGTCTTCGGACCCGGCGGCGGCTGCACCGGCCAGAGCCACAGCGCTGTTGGAAGCCGTGGCCGCCAGCGGGGGCTTGGTCGCCAGCGCGCCTCCCACGCTGGCGGGTGCGGGTGCCTGGGCTCTGAACACGGTCACGAACTTGGTCATCATGTCCGGGCTGATGACGCACTCGCCGGCCAGCACTTTTTCAATCGAGTCGCACAGCTGCTCGGTCTCTACCGTCTTGAGCAGATAGCCATCGGCTCCGGCCAGCATGGCGGCGGCCAGGTCGTCCTCGTTTTCACTCACGGTGAGCATGAGGATGCGTGCCTGTCCGTAGGCATCCTTCAGAGCCGGTATGCCGTCCACGCCGCGCACGCCGGGCAAATGGTTGTCCAGCAGAATCACGTCGGGCGCCACGCTGCAGCAGCGCAGCGCCTCGCCCATGTCACCGGCCTGGCCGGCAATGGCAAAACGCCCGTCTTGCAAGAGCAGCGCGATCAGGCCCCGGCGAAACAAGGTGTGGTCGTCAACGACCAGCAGCTGGATGGTGTTCATGGCCGGTATTGTCCGGCCGTTTGGGGTCGCTGGCTCAGGGTGTGGGCGTGAGCGCTGCGCGTATGAGTTCGCGCGCATCCCAGGCAAAGCCGGCGTTGCCCAGCTCGGCGGCCAGGCTGAGCTGGGTGACGAGTGCGTCGCCATCGGCCGGCGTGTCCTTTTGCAAGGACTGCTTGAGTGCCGCCAGCGTGCTGGCCGGCTCCACCGCAAAGGCACCTTCGAACTTGCTGCCGGCGTAGTCCAGCTTCCAGCGCAGCTGGGCACCGGCCTTCAGGACGGCTTGGGGCAGCTTGATGGTTTGCGCGGGACCGTTTTGCCGGTACACCGATTTGCCGCCCTGCAGCAGCTCAAAAGAAGCCAGGTTGGCATCCGGCACCGGGCCTAGCGCAAGCACCAGGTCGGAGGACGGTTCCGCCAATTTGCCAATAGGCAGGCTGGCCACCAGGTAGTCGCCCTCGGCGCCGCGCGAGGAGCCGGTCTTGGTGCGGCTCACGCCCTCCAGCACGACCACGATCTGCTTCAGAATAGCGCCGGTATCCGTGCCCGCCACTGCGTCGCTTGCGGGCAGCAGCGGTCCGCGGCTGACCTGGCGCGCAGCCAGCTTGCCGCCATCCGCACCCACGCCATAGACCGTGACCGCACCATTGGCCACACGCAGGCGGCTGCAGTCCGGCGACGACAGCGACATCGGAAAAGGCGTGCTGATTTCACCCGAACGGTTGATGACACGGGTGTCGGCATCCGCACCCCGGTACATGCACGGGGCGCCGGCTTGGGCGCCCAGGGGCAGCATGCTCAGCAACAGCAAGGCGTTGAGCGCCAAGCGGGAGTTCAGTGCAGCGTTCGGTTGGATGCGTGCGAACATGGTGGGACCTATTTCGCAGCGGCCTGGACCAGCATCACATCACCAATCAGGTTGCTGGTTTCCATGGGTTCCTGGCGGCCGTTGGTTTCCTTCTTCACGGCTTCGCGCACGCGCTTGAACATCTGCTCAATGGTCTGGTTGGGCGTGGACACCAGGGCCGCAAAATTCTTGCTGAAGACGCTGTTCTTGCCGGTGCCGTCTTCCGCCGTGCGACCGGGTGAAGTGGCAAAGGCAATCAAGCCACCCTGCGGTGCCTTGGGCGTGGCCAGGCCGCCACCGGCCAGGCTGCGGCTGGAGGCGGGCAAGGGGTTGTCGCGGCAGGCATCGATGACCACCAGCTTGACCACGGGCGCAGCCACATCCAGCATGGCCATGATGCTGGCCAGCTGCACGCCGCCGCCATCGCGCACATCTTCCATGGTGCGCATCTTGGCGTTGTCCACCGGCATCAGGTAGTTTTCACCATCGGCCTGCAGAGCGTGGCCGGCGTAATAGAACAGGGCAATGTCGGCGCCCTTGGCGCGTGCCGCGAAGTCGCGGGTGGCGGCATCGAAGCGGGCCGACTCCAGGTTCTCCACGGTCAGCACATCAAAGCCTATGCGCTTGAGGCGGTCACTCACCAGGCGCGCATCGTTGACCGGGTTGACCAGGGCACTGCGCTGGTAGCGCGCATTGCCAATCACCAGGGCCACGCGCCGACCACCGGCCAGGCTGCTGCCCTGGGCGCGCCCCAGCTCAGGCGCTGCGGCCATGGTGGGCATGAAGGCCAGCGGGTTCTCACGCAAGGCTTTTTCCGTCAAGGCCAGGCGCCGGTCGATTTGCGACTCGGGCGCATTGACCAGTTCCGAGGCGCGTTTGTAGCCCTGGTTGGCGCGCAGCAGGTCGCCCCGCAGCTCGTTGCAAAAGGCCACGTTGAAGGTCAGCGCGGGCGACTCCTTGGTGTCCAGGTACAGCTCTTCAAAACGTTTGCAGGCCTCGTCGTTGCGCTTGGCCTTGGCGAATTCCAGGGCCGCATCAAAGTCTTTTTTCTGCGCCGCTGGCACGCCCGCGTCAGCGGCCATGGTGTCCAGGGGACGCTGCTCGTAGCTGGGCGCCACCATGTGGATGCCGTTGGTCGCCGCATTGAGCGTGGCGCCATAGGCGAGCTGGTTGTTGTCGGCGCGCGCGGTAGTGGCATCGTCGCAGCGGTAGTAGTTGCTCTCGCCGCTCAGGGTGTCGGCGTAGATGAAGCGCCCGTCGGAGGCCCGGTAGACGCGCAGGCGCACCGCCGCCGAGGCCACGGTGTTGAGGCAGTTGATCTTGTTGGTGCGCTCGCGGCCCTTGGGGCAGGGCTCGAAGGGCTTGGTATCCACCGAACAGCTGTAGCGGTCTTCGGTGCTGTTGGCGGTCTTGACGTCGGTATTGCCGCCGGTCAGCACATAGACCGCATCCACGCCATTGCTCTTGGCCAGTTCGGCCAGTTGGGCGTCGCCAGGTTGCCCGTTGAAATGCGGCCCCAGTTTGGCTTTGGTGAAATAGGGCCGCTCGTTGATGCGCAGCTTGCTCATCTGCGTCTCGAATTCCATGGCCACCTGTTGCGAAACATTGGTGCTGTCGCTGACCACCAGCACGGACTTGATGGCACCGGCCTCGGCATTCTTGGCAGGCACAAAAAAGGTGACCTTGGGTGCCACCGCATCGGTGATGGACTGGCTCAGGTTGGTGACTGCAGCAGCCAGACAACCCGTGAGCAGTGCGGCCGCTCCCACCAACAATACATAGGTGCCAGCGCGGCGCGCGACAACAGAGCGTGACAGCTCGATATGTTCCATACCTGAATCCCTGTAATTAGCCAATTTGTTTTTTGTCGCAACCATCTTATCGCAATGGCATGCCTTAGGATGGCGTGCCTTTGGGGCACCGATAAAAACACACAGGGAGTAACGGTGAGTAGCTGGACTGATTTCTGGACCGAGTCCAGGCGCAAAAGGATGCTGCGCGGGATGCGGCGCGCGCTGGTGGGAAAAACCTTCTGGAGCCTGTGGGGCGGGCGGGTCCTTCACACGGTGATCATGGCGGCCATCGTGTCCTGGACCCTGCAGCTGTTTGAAGGCGGCATGCGCGAGTTTGTGGACACCAATATCCAAAGCACCTTGCTGCGCCGCCTGGCTGAGGTCGACTACAGCCCGGCACGCTGCGGTGGCACCAGCCGGCAGGCGCTGGCCAGCTGCATCGCGGTGGTGGGCATTGACGATGCCGATTTCCGTGGCGTGTTCCAGCAGCAATCGCCGCTGAATCCGGATGCCTTGCGCAAGCTCTTTGACGCGCTGCGGGCCGCACCGCCGCGGGTGGTGGCCATCGACTTGGACCTGTCCCCCGCATCCGAACAGGACTGGCCAGCGCGTGAACGCCTGTTGACCAGTTTGCAGGCGCTCTCCAAGGTGACCCGGCTGGTAATGGTCTGCCCGCAGGGCTACTCCACGCCCGAGCCCGGCCCGCTGGACCGGGCCTGGGTGCAGCGCTTTGACAGCCGGGTGCAGTTTGCCTCGGCCGAATTGAATGTGGATGGCCTGTATTTCAACAAAGCGCTGGCCCTTCCCACGCTGGGCATGCTGAGCGCCGAGGCCGCTGCCGAGAGCTTGCACAAGGCCGAGGAATCCGAACCAAGTCCGGTGGACTGGCATGCAGCCTGCAAGGCCGCTGCGTTGGAACAGGGTGCTGCGCCAGCGCACAACGAGCTGATACGTCCGGCCGCCGTTGCCGCGAGCAGCTTCAACCAGGCCCTGGCACAGCCCGAACTGCTGGCCGACCGGGTGGTGCTGATAGGGGGCAAATGGGGCATCAACGACCAGTTCAAGCTGCGCGGCCAGTCGGATGCTTTTTTTGGTGTCACCCTGCACGCCTGGGTCACGGCCACGGAGCTGGACCCGCCGCATGAGCCGGCCGAGTCTGCCGCCCTGATCATGGAGCTGGTCATCGGTATGGTGGCAGGTGCCATGTTCGCCTGGGTCTGGCGTGGCATCGCGGGCAATGGGAGCCACTTTGCCAAGCGCTCGGGTTTTTACCTCGCCTTCTTCGCCTTGGCCTTTGGCCTGCCCCTGGTGTGGGTGACGCTGGCCGCCCACCTGGCCAAGCTGGGCCTGGTGCTGGGCGCCGCAGGCATGGTGTTGTCGGCCGCGGCCGACAGCTTTTTGTCCTCGCACGAAGCGGTGCTGGAGCAGGCCGAAGAAGAACAAGAGCCGGCGTCGGCACTGGCCGGCATGGCAACGCCGTTGCTGGCGTTCGGGCTGGCCACGCTGCTGTTTGCCGTGATCTGGGTATGGGGACACTCCTGGTGGCTGTGCCTGGCTTGCGGGGCGCTGGGCGGCCTGGGCCTGGGTGCGGTGGACTGTGGTGCGCAAGCATTGCAGGCACCGGCCGCAGCGCGACCGGACGACGAGTCCGGCTCCGACCTGCTGGCCCGCCTGCTCTGGACCGTGCTCAAGGGACTGGCTCTGTACTGGCTGCTGGCCAAGGACCACCAATGGACCACGGCGGCGCTGCTGCTGGGCTTTGTGAGCTGCTGGTGCCTGGCGTTCTGGGGCCTGGCGTTGCGGGGCCCGCGTTCGGGCGCCGAAACCAAGGCCAAAACCTAGGCCTTGGCCTAGGCGCTGGCATCACCCTGCATAGCCGCCAGCGCCTCAGGCCCGAGGTGCATGCCGCCCAGCGCCACACCCGAGACCGGATGTGCCGGCAGGGTCAGCCGCACCGTGCTGCCCTGCCCCCGCTCTGACAGCACCCGCACCTGCGCACCAATGCGGGCCGCACGCTCCTGCATTATCTTCATGCCCACGTGGGTACTCTGGCCGTGTTGTTGGGCGGCGTCAAAGCCCTGGCCGTCGTCGCGCACCTCGAAGCGCCACTCGGCGCCCTTGTGCACGCTTAGAAACACCTGCTTGGCACGGGCGTGCTTGCGCGCGTTGGAGAGTGCTTCCTGCACCACGTGCAGCACCTGCACCTGCACATCGGCGGGCAGCGGCAGGCCCTCGCCGCTGACCTGGAAATGGGTTTGCAAACCGGTCTGGTGCTTGAACTTTTGCAGGGTTTCCTGCAGCGCCACCTCAATGTCTGCGGTGTTGGTGCGGGTGCGAAAGTGCACCAGCAGTTCGCGCACATCGTTGATGCTTTCGCGCAGGCCGGTGTCCAGCTCATCGAGTGCCGTCTGCACCTTGTCGGGCTGGGCCTTGTGTGCCGCTGTGCGCAGCAGCTGCACCTGGATTTTCAGAAAGGCCAGGGACTGGGCAATCGAGTCGTGCAGCTCGCGCGCCAGCAGGGCACGCTCCTCGCCCACCGCCGCCTCGCGCTCCAGGGCTGCTGCGCGCAGGCTCTCCAGCGCGCTGGCCAGGTGGCTGGCCAAGGCATCCAGCAGCTCGCCCTCCTCCACCGTGAGCTGCAGCGTGCTGCGAAAGAACAAATCGATCTCGCCCAACAGGCGCTGCTGCAGGCGCACCGGAACGCTGACCACACTCTCGTAGCCGGCCCGCGCACAGTGGCGCATGGGTGAGGATTCATGGCTGAGGATGGGGATGACACGGGTGCGCGCATCGGGTTTGAGGTTGCCACAGGCACAGGCACCGGCCAGCAGGCTGCGCTCCTCTTCCAGCAGGTCGAGCGGCAGGCAGTCCGAGGCCAGCATCAGATAGCGCTGGTTCGCCTCGTCCGACCAGCGCAGCGCCACGGCGTCGGCCTTCATCACCATGCGCACGCGCTGGGCAAAGCCGCGCGAGAGTTCCTCAATGCTGTTGGCACTGGCCGAGAAGGCGCTGATCTCGTAGAGCGTGGCCAGGCGCGCACGCTGGGCCTCGATGTGCTGGGTCTTGGCGGCCACCTGCGCTTCCAGCCCGGTATACAGCGTTTGCAGCTCGGCGGCCATGCCGTTGAAGCCGTGCGCCACCTGGCCAAATTCGTCCTGCGTGTCGACCGCGATGCGGGTGGAAAAGTCCCCCGACTGCACGCTGTGCAGGCCTTGCTGCAAATGCGCCAGCGGGTTGATCACGTACAGGTAGCCGGTGTAGAGCATGACGACCGCGCCGGCAATGGCCAGCGCCATCATCACAAACTGGAACAGGTTGAGAATGGCGGTGAGGCGCGCGAGCTGCTGCTCAATTGCCAGCACCAGGGCGTCCACCGCCTGCACGGTCTGCTCGGTGATGGCCAGCGATGCGTCTACATCCGGCGCAG
>JAYVNF010000357.1:0-3809 GCA_043758575.1 Rhodoferax sp. | reverse complement strand
CTACCTGGCCTTGCCGCCCAAGGGAGTCGGCCCGGGCCTGGTCCTGATCCAGGAAATCTGGGGCGTGAACGAACACATACGCGCCGTGGCCGACCAGTACGCGCTGGACGGCTTCGTGGTGCTGGCCCCGGACATGTTCTGGCGCCAAGAGCCGGGTGTGGATTTGCAGTACACCCCGGCCGACACCCAGTTCGCCTACCAGTACATGAATGGCCTGGACGGCCCCAACGCCGTGAAAGACCTGCAGGCCACGGCGCAAGCCCTGCGCGCCCGCCCCGAGCTGAACGGCAAGATCGCATCGCTGGGCTTTTGCATGGGCGGGCGCCTGTCCTACGCGCTGGCCGCCACCGGCGCGGTGGACGCCGCCGTGTGCTACTACGGTGGTGGCATTCAAAACAACCTGGGCGCTGCAGCTGCCATTGACGTGCCCATCCTGTTCCACTATGCCGAGCTGGACGACCACATCCCGCCCGCCGCCGTACAGGCGGTGCAGGGCGCCTTTGCCGGGCGCAGCAACGCGCAGTTCCATGTCTATCCCGGCGTGGGCCATGGTTTCAACTGCTGGGGTCGCCCGATGTACCAGCAGCGCTCGGCCGCCCTGGCGCGTGGGCGCACGCTGCAGTGGCTGGCTGACAAGCTGGGCTGATGGCGTGGACTTGCTGCGCGCTGCAAGTCTGTTTGTGCTCACGGCCCTGGCCGAAATCGTCGGCTGCTACCTACCGTGGCTGGTGCTGCGCCAGCATAGAAGCGCGTGGCTGCTGCTGCCTGCGGCATTTTCTCTGGGCCTGTTTGCCTGTTTGCTGACCCTGCATCCGGCAGCGGCGGGGCGCACCTACGCGGCCTACGGCGGCGTCTACATTGGCGTGGCGCTGGCCTGGCTGCGCTGGGTGGACGGCGTGGCCCTGAGCCGCTGGGATGTGGCCGGCGCCGCCATTGCCCTGCTGGGCATGGCCGTCATCGTGCTGCAGCCCGCCAGCCCCTAAGCCATACCTTCGGCTTGGCAGTGGCCTCACTGAATGGCCGCCTGCATGGGCACCCCGTAGGACCTGACGCACAGCTGTCTGTTTGCGTAAAACAATTCGAGTATCATTGAATTATGGAATCAAGCGCTGTTGTCAAAGCCCTGGCCGCTCTGGCCCAGGCCTCCCGGCTGGAGGTGTTTCGCTCGCTGGTGGTGGCGGGCGAGGCCGGGCTCACGCCCGGTGCCCTGTCCGAGAGCCTGGGCGTGGCCGCCAACACCCTGTCCTTTCACCTGAAGGAACTGCTGCATGCCGAGCTGATCACGCAGGAGCGGGTCGGGCGCAACCTGATTTACCGCGCTCAGTTCGAGCGCATGGACGGTGTGCTGTCCTACCTCACCGACAACTGCTGCCAGGGCAAGCCCTGTCTGCCCATGCAAAGCAAAAAGCGCAGCTGCTGAAAGAAAAGAATCCATGAATTTGTTTGAACGATTTTTGACGCTCTGGGTGTTTCTGTGCATCGTGGTGGGCATCGCGCTGGGCCAGAGGTTCCCCAGTGTGTTCCAGGCCATAGGCCACATGGAATACGCCCAGGTCAATCTGCCGGTGGGGCTGTTGATTTGGGTGATGGTGATTCCCATGCTGGTGAAGGTGGACTTTGCCGCACTGGGTGAGGTGCGCAAGCATGTGAAGGGCATTGGCGTCACGCTGTTCGTGAACTGGTTGGTGAAACCCTTTTCCATGGCCTTTCTGGGCTGGCTCTTCATACGCCACTGGTTTGCGTCACTGCTGCCGCCCGAGCAACTCGACAGCTATATCGCCGGCCTGATTCTGCTGGCCGCAGCGCCCTGCACGGCCATGGTGTTTGTGTGGAGCCGCCTCACCGGTGGTGACCCGCTGTTCACGCTTTCGCAAGTGGCCTTGAACGACAGCATCATGGTCCTGGCCTTTGCGCCGCTGGTGGCGTTTTTGCTGGGCCTGTCTGCCATCACCGTGCCCTGGGACACGCTCTTGACCTCGGTGGTGCTATACATCGTGATACCGGTGCTGCTGGCGCAATGGCTGCGCCGGCTCCTGCTGGCGCAAGGAGCGGTGGCTTTTGGTCTGGCCATGGAGCGCATAGGCCCGTGGTCCATCAGCGCGCTGCTGGCCACGCTGGTGCTGCTGTTCGCCTTCCAGGGCGAGGCGATTTTGCAGCAGCCGCTGGTGATTGCCCTCCTGGCCGTGCCGATTTTGATCCAGGTGGTTTTCAACTCGGCCCTGGCCTATGGGCTCAACCGCGCGCTGGGTGAGCAGCACAACATTGCCTGCCCCTCGGCTCTGATCGGTGCCTCCAACTTTTTCGAGCTGGCCGTGGCCGCTGCCATCAGCCTGTTTGGCTTTCACTCCGGCGCTGCGCTGGCCACGGTGGTAGGTGTGCTGATCGAGGTGCCGGTGATGCTGGCCGTGGTCTACGTGGTCAACCGCTCCAAGGGCTGGTACGAGCGCGGCGTGCGCGTCTGAACTTCGCTGAACTTTGCAATAGGAACACTGAACATGAGCAGCATCACGATCTACCACAACCCCGCCTGCGGCACCTCGCGCAACACCCTGGCCCTGATCCGCAACAGCGGTGTCGAGCCCGAGGTCATTGAATACCTCAAGACACCGCCGACCAAAGCTCGTCTGCAGGAACTGCTGGCTGCACTGGGTATCAGCGCCCGCGCCCTGCTGCGCGAAAAGGGCACGCCCTATGCAGAGCTGGGCCTGGACGACCCGAAGTGGAGCGAAGACGAACTGCTGGACTGCATGGTCCAGCATCCGATTCTGATAAACCGCCCGGTGGTGCTCGCGCCCCTGGGTGCGCGCCTGTGCCGGCCCAGCGAGGTGGTGCTGGAGATCCTGCCCGACCCGCAACAAGCGGCCTTCAACAAGGAAGATGGCGAGGCAGTGGTGGACGCCCAAGGCAAGCGTGCCTGACGCAGCTGCGACCAGCCTGCCCATGCCCGCCCACGCCATGCCCAGCGCCAACCTCGACGCCAGCTGTTTCCAGCATCCCGACAGCAGCCAGCTGTTGGCGGCCAAGCCCAGTAGCCACGCGCCCCGGATCTTGCTGCTCTACGGCTCGCTGCGTGAGCGCTCCTACAGCAAGCTGCTGACGCTGGAAGCCCAGCGCCTGCTGCAGGCCATGGGCGCCGAAACCCGCGTGTTCGATCCGCAGGACCTGCCCCAACCCGATGGCGCGCCTGAGAGCCACCCCAAGGTGCAGGAGCTGCGCAGCCTGGCGGCATGGTCCGAAGGCATGGTCTGGTGCAGCCCCGAGCGCCACGGCGCCATGACCGGCATCCTGAAAAGCCAGATCGACTGGATCCCTTTGTCGGTGGGTGCGGTGCGCCCGACCCAGGGCAAGACGTTGGCGGTAATGGAGGTCAGCGGCGGCTCGCAGTCCTTTTACGCGGTGAACCAGATGCGCCTTCTGGGGCGCTGGATGCGCATGCTCACCATCCCCAACCAGAGCTCAGTGGCCAAGGCCTTTCTGGAGTTTGATGAGGCCGGGCGCATGAAGCCTTCGGCCTACTACGACCGCGTGGTCGACGTGATGGAAGAGCTGCTGAAGTTCACCCTGCTCACGCGCGATGTGGCGCCCTACCTGGTGGACCGCTACAGCGAGCGCAAGGAAAGCGCCGAAGCACTCTCCAAGCGGGTCAACCAAAAGAGCATCTGAAAATCAGCGCTGGCCTTTCCAGCCGATGGCTATACCCGGGGCTAGGTGCAATACTCGTCACTTAAGTATCTGAATCACTTGATTGATGATGATTGGTGGCCGCGGCTTGGGGTGACGTGGTCGAAGCGGCCAGTTGCTCATCTTTC
>JAYVNF010000356.1:0-3822 GCA_043758575.1 Rhodoferax sp. | reverse complement strand
AGGTGGATGCCGGCAGCGCGGGCTTTTTGCGCAAGGCGGGCAATCAGCTCTTCAATCTTCTTGCCGATGACCATCATCAGGTCGGCCAGCTCGTCAATCACCACCACAATGTGCGGCAGACGGTCCAGCGGCTCGGGACTCTCGGGCGTCAGGCTGAAGGGGTTGTAGATGAACTCACCTTTGGCCTTGGCCTCGTCGATCTTGGTGTTGTAGCCGGCCAGATTGCGCACGCCCATTTTGCTCAAGAGCTTGTAGCGCCGCTCCATCTCCATCACGCACCAGTTCAGGCCATTGGCCGCCTGCTTCATGTCGGTGACCACGGGAGCGAGCAAATGCGGAATGCCCTCATAGACCGACATTTCCAGCATCTTGGGGTCGATCATCAAGAGGCGCACATCGCGCGCCTCGGCCTTGTAGAGCAGGCTCAGGATCATGGCATTGATACCCACCGACTTGCCGGAGCCGGTGGTGCCGGCGACCAGCACGTGCGGCATCTTGGCCAGGTCGGCCACGATGGGGTTGCCAATGATGTCTTTGCCCAGGCCCATGGTGAGCAGGGACTTGGCCTCGCCATAGACCTGCGAGCCCAGAATTTCGGCCAGGCGAATGCTTTGGCGCTTGGCATTGGGCAATTCGAGGGCCATGTAGTTCTTGCCCGGAATGGTCTCCACTACGCGGATCGACACCAGGCTGAGCGAACGCGCCAAGTCCTTGGCCAGGCCGACGATTTGCGAGCCCTTGACACCGGTGGCCGGCTCGATTTCATAGCGCGTAATCACCGGGCCGGGCTGGGCCAGCACCACGCGCGCTTCCACGCCAAAGTCCTTGAGCCGCTTTTCGATCATGCGGCTGGTCATCTCCAGGGTGTCGGGCGACACGGTTTCCTGGCGTAAGAGCGCCTCGTCCAGCAGCGCCACCTGTGGCAGCTTGCTGTCGGGCATCTCAGAGAACAAGGGCTTCTGGCGCTCCTTGGCCACGCGGGTGCTTTGCGGCACCTCTTCCACCACCGCCTGCTCCAGGATGACTACGGGTGGCGCATGGTGCTGCACGATCTCCTCGCGCTCTTCAAACACCACTTCCTCGCGCTCGCGCATGGCCTGCTGGCCGATTTCCATGTCCTGCGCCAGCTCGCGCTTCTCGCGCTGCTGCTCGACAAAGGAATAGGCCCAGGCGCCCAGGCGCTCGGATACCTGCATCCAGGAAAAACGGAACACCAGCGCACAGCCCACCACACCCAGCGCAATCGCCACCAGGCCGGAGCCAGCAAAGCCCAGCCAGCGCACGCTCCAGCTGCCCAGCACATAGCCCAGCACGCCACCGCCATGGCCTGGCAGCAGGGTCTCGAAGCGGTACATGCGGCTCCACTCCAGGGTGCTGCTACCGTACAGCAGCAGGGCCAGGCCGAGCCAGAAGGTCCAGCGGTGCTGTGGGTGCTCGCTTGCAACGCTCTGTTGGGGGTCGGGCAAGCCGTCCCCGCGCAGACGCTGGGCCAGCAGTGACAGCCATTGGCGCAAGGCTACTGCCAGTGCCCACCAGACCGAGAAGCCGAGTAAAAAATAGCTCATGTCAGCAATCCAGGCACCCAGACGGCCAGCGCGGTTCACCACGGCCACACCGGTGCCCGAGGTCGACCAGGCCGCATCCAGCGGCGAATAGCTCAACATGGCCAGCAGCCAGATGGCCAGCAACACAAAACCGGCGACCAGCGCCATCTCATTGGCAAAGCGGGCAAAACCGGTGGGCGCGGCCGCGGGGTGCGGTGCAGAAGATTGAAGCGTATGGAGCGAATATGTCATGTAAAAAAACCAGTGCCTGCAAGCTTAACCCAAGCCATGTTGCACCTACCACCCTGAACCCCGCCCAGAGCCCCGCCTTGATACAAGCCAAATTGCACCTATTTACAATGCGGGGCCGCAACAGGTCGCAAGGCATGCCCGCTTGCCCGGCCCCGGCTCCTCTTCTTTGAAAGCATCCATGTCCCAAAACAAACACGCCAAGGTTCTGATTCTTGGCTCCGGCCCTGCCGGCTACACCGCCGCCATTTACGCCGCCCGCGCCAACCTCAGCCCCATGCTGGTGACCGGCATTGCCCAGGGCGGCCAGCTCATGACCACTACCGAAGTGGACAACTGGCCGGCCGACGTCAATGGCGTGCAAGGCCCGGAACTGATGCAGCGTTTTCTGGAACATGCCGAGCGTTTCAAGACCGATGTGGTGTTCGACCACATCCACACGGTGGACCTGTCCAAGCGCCCTTTCACGCTCAAAGGTGATACAGACACTTACACCTGTGACAGCCTGATCCTGGCCACCGGCGCCTCCGCCAAGTATTTAGGCCTGCCTTCTGAGACCGCCTTCATGGGCCGCGGCGTCTCCGGCTGCGCCACCTGCGACGGCTTTTTCTACCGCGAAGAAGTCTGCTGCGTGGTGGGCGGCGGCAACACCGCTGTAGAAGAGGCGCTGTACCTCTCCAACATCGCCAAGAAGGTCTACCTGGTGCACCGTCGGGACAAGTTCAAGGCCGAGGCGATTCTGATCGACAAGCTGATGGACAAGGTGGCCGCCGGCAAGATTGAGCTCAAGACCTTCACCACCCTGGACGAGGTGCTGGGGGACGCTTCCGGCGTGACCGGCATCCGCCTGAAAAGCACCGTGGACGGCAGCACCGAAGACCTGACCTTGAAGGGCTGCTTCATCGCCATCGGCCACGCGCCCAACTCGGAGATCTTCAACGGCCAGCTGGAAATGAACAGCGGCTACCTGATCACCAAGGGTGGCCTGAACGGCTTTGCCACCATGACCAGCGTACCCGGCGTGTTCGCCGCTGGCGACGTGGCCGACCATGTCTACCGCCAGGCCATTACCAGTGCTGGCACGGGTTGCATGGCCGCGCTGGATGCGCAGCGTTTTCTCGAGCAGGAATAGGCTTGACGCCGGCTTGCCGAGCCGCCCCTTCAGGGTCGGTTTTGCGAGTCGGCTATAATTCGAGGCTTTGCTGGAAACAGCACAGGGTTACCGCCACCCTTTTTCTTGGCGAGGTGAGGCTAGAGCGAGATCGGGCTGGTTTGTTTGACAAGCCACTTTGATCGCCAGTAATAGCCGTTTATATCGGAGTGTCCTCATGGCACGCGTATGCGAAGTAACGGGTAAAGGCCCGATGGTCGGGAACAATGTTTCCCACGCCAATAACAAAACCAAGCGCCGGTTCCTGCCGAACCTGCAATACCGCCGTTTCTGGGTCGAATCAGAAAACCGTTGGATCCGTCTGCGGATTTCGAACGCTGGTCTGCGTTTGATCGACAAGAACGGTATTGATGTTGTGCTCGCAGATCTGCGCGCACGTGGCCAAGCTTAAGGAGTAGCACCATGGCAACCAAAGGCGGACGCGAAAAAATCAAGCTTGAATCTACTGCTGGCACTGGTCACTTCTACACCACCAGCAAGAACAAGAAAACCATGCCAGAGAAGATGCTGATCAAGAAATTTGATCCCAAGGCTCGCAAGCATGTGGACTACAAGGAAATGAAGCTGAAGTAATTCAGTCTCTCTTCTATAAAAAGCCCGCCTCGTGTGGGCTTTTTTACGTCTGTGCTTTTGGTTGGTGCGGCAGGTCGGGTGGCTTTGCTTCGCTCGTTATGCTGATTGGGCGGCTTTACTTCGCTCGCTGCGGGAGGAAGGGTATGGGCAGCTTCCTCATGGTGGCTACCACAAATCGTCAGCTGCCCACCGGAGTTCGACACTTGACGCCGGATTTGATCGGTCAGTTCCAATGAAATCAATAGCTTAGCGTTGATTTTCGAAATTGTTGTGGGGGCACGTATT
>JAYVNF010000355.1:0-3843 GCA_043758575.1 Rhodoferax sp. | reverse complement strand
ATCAAAAATCTGGTCAATGACTGCGCCCTCCAGACCATAGATCCTGGCGTTCTCCAGAATAAGCTGCCCGTAGACCACCAGCGTAAACATCTCGCCTGCAGTCAGCAAAAAATCGATATCCTTGGCCTGCTCCGCCGATGGCGGCGCCTTCACCATCAGCTCCTTGAACAGTGCGATCTGCTCCTTGAACACGCCCAGGTTGGGCAGGTCAAAGCT
The DNA here is from genome assembly GCA_043758575.1 of Rhodoferax sp. GTDB lineage: Bacteria > Pseudomonadota > Gammaproteobacteria > Burkholderiales > Burkholderiaceae_C > Allorhodoferax. The sequence continues at coordinate 3,627 of JAYVNF010000355.1, read as the reverse complement.
GTTGTATGCGATACAGTAGTCATGGAACTTGATCTTGCCAAGACCCTTGGTAGGGCCCTGGTCGAACAGGAATGCATCGTCTCCGCCGTCATCGCGCCGCGGCACTTCCGGGTAGGCTGCAGGAAAGAAGAAGTAGTTGGCCATGAACTTGATGATCAGCGCCATGTTCACATGCACCGTGCCCTCCAGCTTGGGCAGGCAACGGATGTCCTGGGCGGCCATGGAGAAATACGGCTCTTTCTCGAATCCCTTGGCCGCAATCACATCCCACAGCAGGTTGATCACTTCTTCACCCTGGGTCGTGACTTTCATCTTGACCATGGGGTTGAACAGCAGGTAACGCCGGTCCTCTGCCGAGGCGCTCTTCATGTAGTCGGCTGCCCGCAAAGCGAACAGTTTCATGGAGACAAGGCGCACGTACGCATCGGTGAACAATTGCTTGACATGCGGGAAGTCGGTGACCGTCTTGCCATAGAGGTGCCGATTGGCCGCATGGTCTATGGCCTCATAGAACGCATGGGTACAGATGCCGATGCTGGCCCAGCCCAGGTTGTACTTGCCGACATTGACGGTGTTGAGCGCGGCGTTCCAGGCATCGTCGCCATGGTGCAGCACTTCGTCCTCGGTAAAAGGGTACTCCTGCAGCCGGTACTCTGCCACGTAGTTCTGGCTGTAAACCGTGTTCTTGATCAGCTGATACTGGGGGTGCTGCGAGTCCGCAACGAAAAAGATGTACTCACCGGTGTCAGCCATCTTGCCGAAAGTGGACACCATGGCTGCCTGGTTGGCATTGCCAATGTAGTACTTGCCGCCGGTTGCGCGGTAGCTGCCATCGGGTAGTTTGGTGACCACCATGTCTGACGCATAGATGTCGGCGCCATGCTCTTTCTCCGACAGGCCAAAGGCGAAAATATGGCCCTCGTCCAATAACCGCTTGGCCCGGGTTTTGACCTTCTCATTGCGGCTCATCCAGATGGGGCCTATACCCAGAACTGACACCTGATAGGTGTACCAATAGCACAGACCATAAAAGCCCAGAATCTCGGCAAAACCGCACACCCGCCAAGTGTCCCAGACCGCGCTTTCGCCTTCCTTGCCCATCGCGGCCGGGGTCATCATGGACGCAAACAGGCCCTCTGCTTTGGCGAACGCCAGAAAGTCCGCGTACCAGACGGCACCGTTAAAGTCTTCTTTCAGTTGGGTCAAGCCCTTCTTCTCGAAGAAGGCGACCGTCTTCTCCATGATGTCCCGCGAACGCTGGTCGGGGTAGTGGCGGGTCAAGGCACGAGGGTTGAGTAGCAGCATGTGAACTCCATGGAAGGTATGCCCGCACTCCTGAAGCACTACGCAACGGGGCGGACGAAGGTGCGCCACATGATAGTGCTGTGTGGACGCACCAATGTTGCGCCAACGCAAAACGGATTGGAACAGCAGCCACCGCACGTCGGCAGTGCAGTGGCAAATGCCTCAGGCCTTGGCGGCCAGGGATCTGTGCATGATCTCCAGCACCGCGTTCATGTCTGCGATCGGAACCTGCCCCGGTGCGGATATGCCAGCCCCCACGACAAAACTCATGGCCGACCCAAAGGCCCAGCCAAACAGGCGCGTCAACGCGCCATAGCCGCCCATGGACATGCTGACCAGCGGAATGTCCAGCGTCTGGCTGGATGCCAGCGTGGCGCCCAGGACGCTGAGCACGTCTTCCAGGCGCTGCGGCATGACCGCGATCTTGGCAACATCGGCCCCCAAGCCTTTGGCTTGCGCAAAGCGCTGGCACAGCACCTCCTGCGAGGGTGTCGATTGAAAGTTGTGGTACGACAGCACCAACGCCACCCCGTGGGCCCGGGCGGCTGTGCGCACCTGGGCCACGTGGTCGGGGTTGTTGTTCATCTCAAAGTCCACCAGCTCCACGGTGCGACTGGCGCAGACGGCCACGATCAGAGCCACCACGTCTTCTTCCCCCAGGGCGATGGGTTCACCGCCCTCGCGGATCGAGCGCCGGGTGAACAGCAACGGGATACCACCTGCGGCCTGGCGGATCTCGTCGGCCAGTGCCACCACCTCGGCCGAGTTGCCAATGCCCTCGAAGAAGTCCACGCGCCACTCCAGCAGGTCTGGCTGCAAGGCCACCACACTGGCAACCTCCTCCAGAATGCGCGCGCGGTTGCGCCCCACCAGCGGCGTGCAAAGTGCGGGAAAACGCCCGCTGCCGAGGGGCTTTCCATGAAGCGTGATGGGCTTGGCAGTGTGCATGTCAAATCTCTCCAGGTATCAAAAGGGTGGCCGACGGGTGCGCCGCATCACGCAACCCGGAACGTCTCCAGGTGGATGCTGGTCTCGGTGTTGCTGATGCCTTTGAGCAGGCGGATGCGCTCCAGCACCTTGGCCAGCTCTTGCAGGGTTTCGGCCCGCAATTCTGCCAGCAGATCCCAGCGGCCATTGGTGTCGTGCAGCGTGGCCACGCCGGGCTCACCCAGCAGGCTGGCAATCACGGTGCGGGTCTGGTTGCCGTCGACGGCAATACTCATCCAGGCCTTGATGGCGTTGTGCTGCACGTCCGGGCGCAGGCGCACGGTGTAGCCGACGATGACGCCGTCGTCTTCCAGGCGCCGGATGCGGTTGGTGACCGTGCCACGGGATACGCGCAATTTGACCGCCAGCGCGGCCACGGTCAGGCGCGCGTCCTGGCGCAGCAGCGACATCAGCTTGTGGTCAATTTCATCCATTATGGCAATTTAACATGCCATAACGCTAATAAGCTGCCAATTTCTATACATTGTTGACGATTGTGGTTGTTTGAACGAAAAACCATACTTCTCCCATGACAACAGCACACACCACACCCAAGCAAACGCTTTTTCTGAGCCCGCAGGACATCGCCAGCATGGTCAGCCGCACCGGCCTGGCCGCCACCCTGCAAGGCCTGGCCCGCTACATCCACCAGGACTTCCTGCGCTGGAAGAGCTTTGACAAATCCGCCCGGCTGGCGGCCCATTCGGCAGACGGTGTCATTGAACTCATGCCCATTGCCGATGCCAGCACCTACACCTTCAAATACGTCAACGGCCACCCCAAGAACACGGCCCAGGGCCTGCCCACGGTGATGGCCTTTGGCGTGCTGGCCGATGTGGCCAGCGGCTTCCCGTTGCTGATCAGCGAGCTGACCCTGACCACCGCCCTGCGCACCGCGGCCACCTCCGCCGTCGCGGCGCGGGCGCTGGCACGGCCCAACAGCCGCGTGATGGCGCTGATTGGCAACGGCGCACAAAGCGAGTTTCAGGCCCTGGCCTTTCACCACCTGCTGGGCATTACCGAAATTCGCCTGTTTGATGTGGACGCACAGGCCACCGCCAAACTGCTGCGCAACCTGCAGAACAACCCGGACGCGGCAGGCCTGCGTCTGGTGGTGTGCAACAGCACGGCCGAGGCCGTGCGCGGTTGCGATATCGTGACCACGGTCACTGCCGACAAGACCAATGCCACCATCCTCACCCCCGACATGCTGGAGCCCGGCATGCACATCAACGGTGTGGGCGGCGACTGCCCGGGCAAGACCGAACTGCACGCCGATGTGCTGCACGCCGCCAGAGTGTTTGTGGAATACGAACCGCAGACCCGCATTGAGGG
>JAYVNF010000354.1:0-3843 GCA_043758575.1 Rhodoferax sp. | reverse complement strand
CTGGCCGGTTCGGCCCACGCGCAAACCGCGGCACCGGCCAAGGCTGTGGCTGCAACTCCCGGCTCCTTCAAGACCCCATTGGAAGCAACCAGCTACGCCGTGGGCGTGGACATGGTCCGCAACTTCAAATCCCAGAACGTGTCCTTTGACCAGGCCCAGCTGATCCAGGGCATCAAGGACGCCAGCGCTGGCGGCAAGCTCCTTCTCGGTGATGCAGAGGTGAAGCAGCTGGTCAGCGCACTGGAGACCGATGTGCGCGCCAAGATGGTGGCAGCACGCAAGGCCGAGAGTGAAGCCAATCTCAAAAAGAGCGACGAATTCCTCAAAGCCAATGCGGCCCGCGCCGGCGTGGTCACGCTGGCCAGCGGTCTGCAATACCGGATCGAAAAGACCGGTACCGGCCCCAAGGCAGTTGACGAGTCCACCGTGCTGGCGAACTACAAGGGCACGCTGGCGGATGGCACCGTGTTTGACGCATCCGAGCCCGGCAAGCCGGTCACGCTCAAGCTGTCGCAAACCGTGCCGGGCTGGCGCGAAGCGCTCAAGCTCATGCCCACCGGCTCCAAGTGGGAGCTGACCCTGCCACCCGCCCTGGCCTATGGCGAGCGCGGTGCCGGCCGTGTCATAGGGCCCAACCAGGTTCTGCGTTTTGAGCTGGAGTTGGTGGAAGTTCGCTAGGGGCCACACGCCCAGCACCCTGCATAGAGATTGCGCTTTAACTTTCAGTGGAGCTTGTATGAAAAACACCAAGGTCAAGCTGTTGAGCTGCATCGGTTTGCTGGCGTGGATGGCAATGGCCCCCGCGCAAGCTGCCGCGCCCATCACGCAAAAGGAAAGCAGCCAGTCGATCGAGCTCGGCAATCTGGATGAGCCCGACACTGCCAGCGACCTGCCAGCACCCGCCACAGGTAGCAACAGCCAGACCGACGCCGCAGTGGCCCGTGCACCGCAGGCCAAGGCGACGAGCCAGGATACGCCCACCGGCGAGACCGATAGCCCGACAGCCAAGGCCGCTGCGCAAACACCGATGGAGCGTTACCGCGACCTGAAGCTGCAGCAGGCCAGCAGCGCCAGCACCACCAACCCGGCCACGGCCCGGCGCTATTTAAAAGTGGACCGGGCCAGCTATATGGATTCGGTGGGCGGTGTGCAGTGAGTGGATATATATTTTCTAAAGCCATGGAGGAATGCCATCGTGAACCTATTTGTCAACACACTGAAATATGCGGGGCTGACAGCATGCATCGCGCTGCTGGGCAGCACCGGGCTGAGCCAGGCCCATGAACACGACCACGCGGCCATGCTTGCTGCCGAACTCAAGCGTTCGGTGGTCGAAGTGGTGGTGCCGCCCAGCAAGATGGTCCGGCAGGACGGTGTCAGCACCACTGCAGCCAAGGAATTGGCGCCGGACAAGCCCACGGTGCTGGCATTCATCTACACCTCGTGCACCACGGTCTGCCCGCTGACATCGCAAATCCTCTCGCAGGTGCAGACCGAGCTCGGCCGGGACCTGGTCAACACCCGGCTGGTCTCGGTGTCGATTGATCCGGAGTACGACACGCCGGCGCGTCTGACGGCCTACAGCAAGCGCTTCGATGCCTCGCCCCAGTGGCAGTACTACACCGGCTCGCTGGCAAACAGCGTGGCCATTCAAAAGGCCTTCAGGGCCTACCAGGGCGACAAGATGAACCATTTGCCCCTGATATTCGTCAACGGCGGCAAGTCCAAATCCTGGGTCCGTCTGGAGGGCTTCCCGACTGCCGCACAGGTTCTGAAGGAACTCAGTGAACAAAGCGGAGGCTGAAGGCATGTCCCTACGCCGCCAGCGCCAAACCGGATTTACCCTGCTCGAACTGCTGGTGGTGATGGTCATCATCGGCCTGCTGGTGGGCTATGTGGCGCCCATGTATTTCAAGCAGGTCGGCAAGTCGGAGGTGAAGGTGGCGCGCGCGCAAATCGAATCCTTTGGCAAGGCGCTGGACCAGTACCGTCTGGACACCGGCCACTACCCGACCACCGAACAGGGATTGGCCGCACTGGTCACCAAACCCAATGACGAGGCGCGCTGGGACGGCCCCTACCTGAAAAAGGGTGTGCCAAACGACCCCTGGGGCCAGCAGTACACCTACAAGCGCCCGGGCACCAAGGGCGAGTACGACATCGTCTCTTTCGGTAAGGACGGGGTACCTGGCGGCACCGGCGAAGATGCCGATATTGGCAGCTGGGAGTAGTTGGCCTTCATGCTGTTCACCATTCGCTCGATTGACAAGTCCGCCGCCGTCAGCACCCTGACGCTGGAGGCGCCCAGCAAGGAGCTGGCCCTGCGCATGGCCGGCGAGCGCGGGCTGCGGATTCTGTCGATCAGCGGCGGCGCCCTGGTGGAGCGCCGCCGGCGCAGCAGCGACTTTCCCCTGGGACAGTTCAGCCAGGAATTGCTGACCCTGCTCAACGCCGGGCTGGCCCTGGTGGAGTCCATCGAGACTCTGAAGGAAAAAGAAGCCAAGCCCGAGCGGCGTGACATTCTGGACAAGCTGGTGGCCGACCTCTACCGGGGCAGCTCGCTGTCCATGGCATTGGCGCAGTTCCCGACCATATTTCCACCGCTGTTTGTGGCCACGGTGCGCGCCAGTGAGCGCACCGGCGGTCTGCCCGAGGCGCTGGACAAATTTGTCTCTTACCAAAGCCAGCTGGACTCGGTTAAAAAGAAAATCATCAGTGCCAGCATCTACCCGGCCCTGCTGATGGCAGTGGGCAGCCTGGTTATCGCCTTTTTGCTGGGCTATGTGGTGCCCAAGTTTGCCAAGATCTTTGAAGACCTGGGTGGCGAGGTGCCCTGGATGTCGCAGCTGCTGATTGCCTGGGGGCGCTTTGCCCACGACTACGGGCTGGCGCTGCTGCTGGCCATTGGCCTGGGCCTGCTGGCGCTGGGCGTGTGGTTAACGCGCCCCGGCACGCCGGCGCGCCTGCTGGGTTGGGCGCAGCAGATACCGGCGGTGGGCGAGCGCATCCGCGTCTACCAGCTGGCGCGCTTTTACCGCTCGCTGGGCATGCTGCTGCGCGGTGGCATGCCGGCCGTGGCCTCGCTGGAGCTGGTGAGCGGCTTGCTGCCCGGCTCGCTGGGCCAGCAGCTGCGCACGGCCACCCAGCTGGTACGCGAAGGCACACCGATCTCGCAGGCCATGGAGAACACCGGCCTGACCACGGCGGTGTCGGCGCGCATGCTGCGCGTGGGCGAGCGCACCGGCCAGATGGGTGAAATGATGGAGCGCATTGCCGCCTTTTATGACAGCGAAATCAGCCAATGGATTGACTGGTTCGTCAAACTCTTTGAGCCGCTCTTGATGGCCTTCATCGGCCTGGTCATCGGCTTTATTGTGGTCGTGATGTATTTCCCGATCTTCGAACTGGCAGGGAGTCTGCGATGAACGACAAGGCAAGCGCCTCGCCCTCGGAGTTCATGGGCCTGATGCGCGAAGCGCAGGACCAGGCGACGGTGGAAAACCTGCCCATGGTGGAGCCGCTGCAGCAAATCCTGGAACTCGACAATGCCCAGTTCCTGCACGCGATGGGCCTGCGCGTAGGCCTGCCGGTGGTGACCATGGCCACCATCAACAGCATGCTGGCCGCGCTGGATGTCGTGCCCTTTCGCGACATGCTGCGCCGTGAATGCCTGCTGCTGCGCGATGACAACCACCAGCTCATTCTGGTGGTGTCGGACCCGTTTGACCAGAAGCTCAGGCAGTGGGCCGATGCCAGCCTGGACTTTGCCTACACCAAGTGCCTGGCCCACCGCAGCGACATCAGTGCCTACCTGACCAAGCAGGAAAAAGGCCTGCGTGCCAT
>JAYVNF010000353.1:0-11821 GCA_043758575.1 Rhodoferax sp. | reverse complement strand
ACGATGCCACACGCGTCTTTGCCGCCACAACACTACTCCTTGGCCGCGTAACAGGCGGCTCAAGGAGCAATTCTACTATTTACGGATAAGTTCTTAGTTGGCAGCGCTGGAGGGCGTGCCGCCCTGGCCAAACTGGTGCCAGGCCCGGCGCAGCTGCGTGTCCGAGCTAAAGCCTGCCATCTCGGCGGCCTGCGTCACATTGCGGCCGCTGCGCAGGGCCTGCTGGGCGACGGCCAGGCGGATTTGCCGCAGGTAGGCCAGCGGCGCCACCTTGGCGTGCTCCACAAACAGGCGTGTCAGATGGCGCGGCGAGGTGTGGGCCAGCTCTGACATGCTGTCCAGATCCCAACGCCTGGCCGGCTCGTGGCTGAGCGCGTCCTGCACCCGGTGCAGCGCCGGGTGTAAATGGTTGCGGTAGGCCAGAAAGGGCGAGAGCTCCGGGTCCTGCGGGCCGCGCCGCATCGCCACCACCATGGTCTGTGCCACCTGGGCGGCCACGGCCGGGCCACAGACCTGGCTGACGCGGTACAGCAGCAAATCGACTCCGGTGGTGACACCGGCACTGCTGTAGACCGGAGCGTCGTCCACAAACACCCGGTTGCTGACCACCTGGCAGGCCGGAGCGGCGGCCTGCAGCTCTTCCAGATGCTGGTGGTGGGTTGTGGCGCGCTTGCCGGCCAAGAGGCCGGCGTGCGCCGCCAGCACGGCGCCGGCACAGATGGTGAGCAGTTCGAGTTGACCGGTTTGCAGCGTCAACTGCTGCAACCAGCGCAGGGCGGCCTGGGTGGCTGCGCTGTCCACATCCACGTGTGGCCCCGGTTGCCCCACCAGCACGATCCAACTCGGGCGCTCCAGCCCAGCGGGCAGGGGCTCCAACCCGGATACCGTGACACCCACCGAACTGCGGGTCTCGCTCTGCGGGCTGACAAAGCGCAGGCCAAACGCTGCTGGCTTGCCCTGCAGCAGCAGGGCCTGGTTGGCCATGCGCAGGGCCTCGGCCGGCCCGGCCCAATCCAGGATCAGGCTGTCGGGCAGCAGCAGGAACAGCACGTCCCAGGTGGGTCTGGGTTCCGCCAGGGTGGCTTTCATGGGGTGGGCCGAGGGCTAGGCGGCCGCAGCCAAGGCCTCTTGCACACTGCACACGCGCGCAAAACGGTCTTGCAGCACGGTGGCCGTGCGCGCCTTGATGTCGGCCGCAGGCAGCGGTTCACCATTGGGTTGAACCATGTCAAAGGTCAGCGTGGCATCGAGCACGTAGTCCACGGTCCAGCCCATGTCGGAGGCATGGCGGGTGGTGGTTTCGCAGCACTGCTCGGTGCGTATGCCGCTGACGATGATGCGGTGGATCTGGTTTTCGGTCAGCCACACTGGCAGCTCGGTGCCGACCAAGGCACTGTGGCGGTGCTTGGTAAAGGTGGCCGCAGCCGCAAAGTCCACCAGACCCGCCAGCGGCCGAATATGGACCGAGGAGGCGGCAAACGGGTTGCTGGCGTTATCCGGGTCATCGGTGTGGAAGATGCGTACTACCGGTATGCCGCGCGCCACGGCGCCTTCAATCAAGGCGTTTTGCTGGGCCAGGTAGGGCGCGGCCAGGGCCGCATCCCAGTACGGGCGCTGCGGGAAGGAATCCTGGACGTCGATCACCAAAAGACATGTGTGCATGATGGGTTCCTTTGCGGTTTCAAGTGAAGAAGCCTTGATTTTGCGTATGAGACCCCATTGTCGCCACACAGTGGCCGACATGTACCGATCATTTTCAGACAAATAAAGGCGGCCTCCGAGGAGGCCGCAATGGGTCGTTGCAGTGTGACTCTAGGCGACGACCACGGCCGCAGTCGTGCCGCGCCCGGCAATGCGACCAATGGTGTACACCGCCTCACCCGCAGCCGCCAGGGTGGCGGCGCAGGCTTCGGCGGCAGCGGCGTCCACCACCACCACCATGCCAATGCCGTTGTTGAAGGTGCGGTTCATCTCGATGTCATCGATGCCGGCGGTCTGTTGCAGCCAGGCAAAGAGTTCGGTCTGCGGCCAGCTGCCCTTGACCAGGTGCGCGGCCATGCCCTCGGGCAGCACGCGCGGAATGTTTTCCAGCAGGCCGCCGCCGGTGATGTGGGCCAGGGCCTTGATGCCGCCAGTGGCATCCGCCACATGCGGGTGGGCGGCCAGGGCAGCCAGCACATTCTTCACATACAGGCGGGTGGGCTCCATCAGCGCCTCTTTGAAGGGCTTGCCGTCCAGGGTGGCGGGAGCCTTGTCACCGGCACGCTCTATGCATTTGCGCACTAGGCTGAAGCCATTGGAGTGCACGCCGCTGCTGGCCAGGCCCAGCACCACGTCACCAGGTTTGACAGCGGCGCCGGTCAGAATTTTTGATTTTTCGACGGCACCCACGGCAAAGCCGGCCAGGTCGTATTCGCCCGAGGGGTACATGCCGGGCATCTCGGCTGTTTCGCCACCGATGAGGGCACAGCCGGAGAGCTCGCAGCCCCGGGCAATGCCACCGACCACGGCCGCTGCGGTGTCCACATCGAGCTTGCCGCAGGCAAAGTAGTCCAGGAAGAACAGCGGCTCGGCGCCTTGCACCAGCACATCGTTGACGCTCATGGCCACCAGGTCGATGCCCACGGTGTCGTGCATATTCCACTCAAACGCTAGCTTGAGCTTGGTGCCCACGCCGTCTGTGCCGCTTACCAGCACCGGCTCCTTGTAGCGCTTGGGCACCTCGAACAGGGCGCCAAAGCCCCCTATGCCGGCCAGCACGCCTTCGCGCATGGTCTTTTTGGCCAGAGGCTTGATGCGCTCCACCAGGGCGTCACCGGCGTCAATGTCAACGCCGGCGTCTTTGTAGGAAAGGGGAGTGGGGGAATTAGATTGGGTCATGGAAAGAGGCTGGGGGCTGGGCTTGGGTCAAGCCCGATAGAATTTGACCTTGATTTTAAGGGTTTCAAACTCCTCGCCTGTATGCAATTCACCCCCACACACAAAACAATAGCCGCATGGGGTGCCATTGCGGCGGCATTTGTGCTCGCGCTGTGGCGGCTGGGGCCGGTGCTGGCGCCCTTCGTGGTGGCGGCGGTGCTGGCCTATGCACTGACCCCGGTGGTGGACGCCTTGGATCGCCTGGGGCGTGGTCGCATTCCACGCCTGCTGGCGGTGATGCTGGTGGAGTTGCTGTTTGTGGTGACCATATTGGCACTGGTGCTGCTGGTGGTGCCGATTCTGGCTAAAGAGCTGCCTCTGATGCGTGACCAGTTGCCACCCTTGCTGGAGCGTGGCGCCGCGGCGCTCCAGCCGCTGTTGAGCCAATGGGGTTTTCAGGTGGCGCTGGACCTGGAAAGCGTCAAGGGCTTTGTCAAAGCCTATCTGGACACCAATTTCCAGGATACGCTGGGCTCCTTGCTGTCGTCGCTGAAGATCGGTGGCAGTGTGGCCTTTTCGCTGATCGGCAATCTGGTGCTGATCCCGGTGGCGCTGTTTTATTTGCTGATGGAGTGGGACGCTCTGGTCGAGCAGGTGCGCCAGCTGATTCCCCCTGCCATGCGCCACGCCACCGATGGCTTTGCCCGTGATGCCGATGCGGTGCTGGGCCAGTACCTGCGCGGTCAGTTGCTGGTGATGTTGTTGCTTGCGGTGTACTACAGCCTGGCGCTCAAAGCCTTTGGCCTGGACCTGGCCTTGCCGATTGGCGTGTTCACCGGCCTGGCCGTGTTCGTGCCTTATCTGGGCTTTGGCCTGGGCCTGTTGCTGGCCAGCTTTGCCGGGCTGCTGCAGTTCACGGCGGTCGGGGGCCTGAGCCACACGCTCTTGATGCTGGTTGTGGTGTTTGGTGCCGGGCAGATTCTGGAAGGCTTTGTGCTGACGCCCAGGCTGGTGGGCAAGCGCATCGGCCTGCATCCGCTGGCCGTTATTTTTGCGCTGCTGGCCTTTGGCCAGCTGTTTGGTTTTTTGGGGGTGCTGGTGGCGCTGCCGGTCAGTGCCGTGCTGCTGGTGGCCATACGCCGTGTGCGCGTGGGTTATCTGGCCAGCTACCTGTACAAGGGCCCCTGAGCATGGCCCGGCTCTCTGTGTTTACGGCTCTGACTCGCCCATGAAACAAATCGCCCTGGACATAGGACTTTCCGCCGGCCCCACCGTGGCCAATTTCTGTGCCGGCCCGAACGCCGCTGCCGTGCAACATCTGGAGCTGTGGCTGGGTGACAAAAGCCATGCCCAACTGCGTTCGCCCGTGCCCACTTACTACTGGGGACCGAGCGGCAGTGGCAAAACCCATTTGCTCAAGGCCGCCCGCGAGGGCCTGCGCGAGCAGGGCGCACGCGTGGGCTGGCTGGACGCCTCGGTGCACCACGCGCCCGACTATGCGGAAGACTGGGCAGCGGTGCTGATGGACGATGTGCATGCCTACAGCCCCGCCCAGCAGCAAGTCGCCTTCAACTGGTTTGTGCACGCCCAGACCCTGCAGCGCCCGGTGCTGGCCGCGGGCGAACTGGCACCAGTAGAGCTCAAGCTGCGCGACGATTTGCGCACCCGCCTGGGTTGGGGCCATATCTTTGGCCTACAGCTGCTCAGCGAGGCCGAACGCCGCGCCGTGCTGCGCCAGGCGGCAGACGCGCGCGGTGTTTTTTTGGGCGATGAGGTGATGGACTTCATGCTCACCCGTTTTTCCCGCGACCTGGGCCACTTGATGGAATTGCTGGAGCTGCTAGACGGCTACAGCCTGCAAAGCAAGCGCGCCATCACCATACCCATGATCAAAGCCATGATGGAGAACCAATGAATAAGACGAAACTAGCCCTGTTTGACCTGGACCACACCTTGATTCCCTTCGATTCGGACTACAGCTGGGGCGAGTTCACGATTGGCCTGGGCTGGAACGAGGCCGCAGAGTTCAAGCGCCAGAACGACGCTTTCTACGCCCAGTACAAGGCCGGCACCCTGGACATCCATGCCTACTGCCGGTTTGCCACCTCGGCCGTGTGCCGCCAGGGCGAGGCCAAGTCGGTTGCGGCGCATGCCCAGTACATGCAGCAGGTGGTGCTGCCGGGCATCCAAGACCGGGCGCTGAAGCTGGTGCGCGACCACCAGGCTGCTGGCGACACGGTGGTCATCATCACTGCCACCAATGAATTCGTGACGCGCCCGATCGCCGCCGCCTTTGGCGTGCCCGAGTTGTTGGCCATCAACCTGGAGCGCGATGAGCGAGAAGGCGGAACCGGCTGGTACACCGGCGAAATCCGCGGCGTGCCGTCCTTTCGCGAAGGCAAGGTCACACGCCTGGAGCAGTGGATGGCCGAGCGTGGTCTGGACTGGGACAGCGTGCACAGCACCTTTTATTCGGACTCCATCAACGATGTCCCGCTGTTGGAGAAGGCTGATGTGGCCGTGGCCACCAACCCGGATGAGCGTCTGCGGGTGCTGGCGCAAGAGCGCCAATGGCGCATACTCGACTTGTTTGCCTGAAAACGGCAAAAAGGGAAAACGATTTTCTAGGAAGACAGACTTGATCAAGACATTCATCGACAAACTGCTGGGAAAAGCAGGCGTCAGCAAACGCAGCGCAGCGCCTAAATTTGGCAAGCGCGTGGACGTGCCTGCCAGCAGCCACGGCATAGACCCCAGCCTGGTGGACGAACGCGCCGCCAATGTGGTGCGCACCTTGAAGGGTGCCGGCTTTGAGGCCTACATCGTGGGCGGCGCCGTGCGCGACCTCTTGCTGGGCCTGCGCCCCAAGGACTTCGACGTGGCCACCAATGCCACGCCCAAGCAGGTCAAGGGCCTGTTCCGGCGCGCCTTCATCATCGGGCGGCGCTTTCGCATCGTCCACGTGGTCTATGGCCGCGGCCGCGAAAACGAGGTGATCGAGGTCTCCACCTTCCGCGCCTACCTGGACAATGCCGCGGCCGAACAGGTGGCGGGCAATGAAAAAACCAGCAAGAGCGAACTCGCCGGCATGCAGCATGCGGTGGACTCCACCGGCCGGGTGCTGCGCGACAACGTCTGGGGCCCCATGGAAGAAGACGCGGTGCGCCGCGACTTCACCATCAACGCCATGTACTACGACCCCGAGACCCAGATCGTGGTGGACTACCATAACGGCCTGAAGGATGCCAAGAACCACACCCTGCGCATGATTGGCGACGCCGCCACGCGCTACCGTGAAGACCCGGTGCGCATCATCCGTGCCGTGCGCTTTGCCGCCAAGCTCAACGCCCTGGGCTTCAAGATGGACGCCAAGACCTCCGGCCCGCTGATCAAGTCGCAAACCCTGCTGGCCGACGTGCCGCAAAGCCGTTTGTTCGACGAGATGCTCAAGCTGCTGCAAACCGGCCACGCCCTGGCCTCCATTGCCCAGCTCAAGGCATTGGGCATGAGCACCGGCATCTACCCGCTGCTGGACGTGGTGGTGGAGCGTGCTGAAACGCCCTTTGTGAATGCCGCCCTGAAAGACACCGACCGCCGCGTGGGCGAAGGCAAGCCGGTGGCCCCCGCCTTCTTGCTGGCCTGTGTGCTGTGGGCCGATGTGCGCGATGGCTGGGCCCGGCGCATGGCCCAGCACCAGCATGGCCACCCAGCCCTGCAGGACGCGATTGAAGACGTGTTCAATGCCCGCATTGGCGATGTCTCCGGCCGTGGCCGCCTGGCCGGCGATATGCGCGAGATCTGGCTGATGCAGCCGCGCTTTGACAAGCGCGTGGGCAGCACACCCTTTGGCATGGTGGAGCAGCCACGCTTTCGCGCAGCCTTTGACTTCATGCGCCTGCGGGCGGACGCCGGCGAAATTGAAGAAGTGCTGGCCGACTGGTGGCAGGAATTCAGCATGGCCGATGACAACCTGCGCCAGGACATGATTGACCAGGTGCGCGCCGAACAGCAGGCCCGCCCCAAGGCGCCACGCGTGCACCGCGCCCCGGCACCGGTGTCTGCCGCTTCGGCCGCACCTGCAAAGGACTCGGAGGAGGGCAGTGCCGCCCCGCGCAAACGCCGCCGCAAGCGCCGCCCCAGCGGTGGTGGCGACGCGGCATCCGGTGGTGGTGGGGCGGCTTGACGCCAGCCATGCGCGAGCCGGTCTACGCTTACATCGGACTGGGCGCCAATTTGGGCGATCCGCGCGCTGCCGTGCTGGCCGCCATGGACGCAATTGCCGACATCGACGGCCTGGCGCTGACCCACAAATCATCGCTCTACGGCAGCGCACCCGTGGATGCTGGCGGCGGTGACTATGTCAACGCCGTGGTGCAGGTGCATACCCGGCTCAAGCCGCATGCCCTGCTAACCCAACTCCAGGCCATAGAGCTCGGGGCAGGGCGCAGCCGCTCCTACCAGAATGCGCCACGCACGCTGGACCTGGATGTGCTGCTGTTTGACCAGCTGGTGTTGAACGACGCCGACCTGGTGCTGCCGCATCCGCGCATGTGGCTGCGCGCCTTTGTGCTGCGTCCCTTGGCCGAAATCGCGCCTGCCCTGGTGCGCGCCGCGCAACTGCAGGCGGTGGCCGAGCAGGCCGTCTGGCTGCTGTGACGCGCCTGCCACCGCTGAACGCACTCAAGGCCTTTGCCGTGGCCGCGCGCGAAGGCAGCTTCACCCATGCCGGTGAGGTGTTACACGTCACGCAGGGCGCCATCAGCCGCCAGATCAAACAACTCGAAACCGCCCTGGGCGTGCCGCTGTTTTTGCGCGTGCACCAGGCCGTGGAACTGACCCCGGCCGGCAAGGAACTGGCCGACACCCTGGGCCGTCTGTTTGCGGAAATGGAAGTGGCGGTGCACCGCGCCACCGGCCAGCAGCAGCCGCAAATGCTTACCGTGAATGCACCGCCCACCTTTGCCACGCGCTGGCTGGCGCCGCGCCTGTCTGACTTTCGCGCGCGCCATCCGCATATCGATTTGTCCATCACCACCGACCGCATTGCGGCCATGCGCGAAGCGCGTGCGCTGGACTGCCTGATCGTGTTTGACCAGCAGCCCTGGCCGCGCAGCGACTGCGAAGCGGTGATGAAAGAGAGCCATGTGATGGTCAGCAGCCCGGCACTGTGGCGTGGTGGCAAGCCGCCTGCGCTTCCCGGTGCCACGCTCTTGCATGTGGTGGATGGTGGCCAGCGTCTACCGGTGTGGGAGCAGTGGATTGCCCAGCACGGCCCGCGCGAACTCGATGCCCGCCCGGGCCTGAACTTCAGCACCCTGGACCAGGCCATCAGCGCCGCCATAGCCGGCGCCGGTGTGGTGATCGTGGACGAGGCCATGGTGGTGCGCGAGCTGCAATCGGGTGAGCTGGTGCGCCACAATAATTTGTCGGTGGACGGGCCCTTTGCCTACTGGTTTGTGGTGCCCAACCGTCAGGCGCACAGCGCGCACACCACGCCGGCGCGGGTGCATGATTTCAAGGTCTGGTTGATGGAGCGGGCGCAGTCGGATTAGGCGGATTGGGCGGGCTTGCCGCCATGCTGCGCGCTGAGCACATTCACCAGCACCGCCAGCACAATCACCGCGCCACCGATCAGGCTTTGGCGTGCCACCGCTTCGCCAAACAATACATACACCCACAGCGGCGCCAGCGGAATCTCCAGCATGCAGACCAGCGAGGCCAGAACCGCCTTGATGCGGCGCACCCCCAGCAGGTACAGGCCAAAGCCCACACCCACATTCAGCACGCCATACAGCCACAGCCAGGCCAGATCGTGGGCGCTGGTGCCGTGGAAGGTGGCAAACGGCGCCATGGCCAGTGCGGCGATGAATGCACCGGCATAGGTCACCTTGACCATCTCGGCCTGCGGGTAGCGCTTGATGCCAATGGTGATCAAGGCAAACAGCAAGGTTGCAGCCAAGCTGAGGGCCGCGCCCAAGAGGCTGTGCAAAGAGCTCTGGCCCCAGACGATCAGGCCCATGCCCAGCACCACGATGGCGGTGCACAGCACATCGATGCGCCGCACCACGGTATGCAGCAGTGCGGCCGAGAGCAGCAGGGTGATGATGGGAAAGGCGCTGTAGATGAACACCACGTCGGCCATTGGCGCGAAAAAGAAGGCGGCGATAAAGCACACCATGGCGCCGGAGCTGGCCAGTGCCATCCACCATTCCGGCGCGGTCAGGCGCCACAGCCCGCCCAGGTCATGGCGCTTGTTCAGCAGGGCCTGTGCCGCCAGCACCGACAGCCCGCCCAGCAAGGAGCGCCAGAACAGCGTGGTGTAGACGTCGGTGCTGACAATGCGCGGAAACAAGCCCGCCGTGCTCCAGGACAGGGCTGCTAGCGCAATCAGCGCAATGCCTGGCCAGAGGCTGGCGCCGGGCGCGGGCCGGCTCACACGGCCCAATTCACATGGCCCAGTTCACGCAGCCATGGGCTGCGCTGCGGCTTGTGCCTGGGCACGCTCGGCCAGCACCTCGTCCAGCCAGTCCACGCGCATTTCCGGCACGGCGGTGATCAGCTTGCGGGTGTAGGGGTGCTCGGGGTTGTCGAAGATTTTGTCGGTGGTATCAAAGGCGACAAAATTACCCTGCAGCATCACCGCCGTGCGGTGGGCGATGCGGTGCACCACGTCCAGATCGTGGGTGATCAGGATGTAGGACAGGTTGAGCTCGCGCTGCAGCTTGCGCAACAGTGTCAGGATTTCTTCGGCCACCAGTGGGTCCAGTGCCGAGGTGGGCTCGTCCAGGATGATCATGTCGGGCCGTGCGGCCAGGGCGCGTGCAATGCAGACGCGCTGCTTTTGCCCACCCGAGAGCTGGCCTGGGCGGCGCGTCAAAAACTCCTGCGGCAGCTCCACCAGGTTCATCAGTTCGCGGGCGCGCTCTTCCATGACCTTGCGGCTGCCGCCAAAGTAGAACTGCACCGGGCGGCCTATGATTTCCATCAGGCTTTGGCGCGGGTTGATGGCCACGTCCGGTATCTGGTAGACCAGCTGGATGCGCTGCTTGAGCTCCTTGCTGCGTTCTTTCAGGCTACGCGGCAGGGCCTTGCCCTGGAAGATGATTTCGCCGCTCTTAGGGGGCAGCAGGCCAGTGACAATGCGCGCCAGCGTGGACTTGCCGGAACCCGACTCACCGACCACGGCCACGGTCTCGCCCAGCTTCACGTCCAGCGACACGCCTTTGACCACGTGGAAGGCGCCGTAATAGGCATGGCAGTCCTTGATGGACAGCACCACTTCTTCCTTCACCGTGCCTTGCGCTGCACGCTCGCTGGCGGCGGCGCCGCGCACGGCCACCAGGCGGGCGGTGTAGTCCTGCTTGGCGTTGTGCAAAATCTGCGCGGTTTCACCTTCTTCCACCTCTTTGCCGTGGCGCAGCACCTTGATGCGGTCGGCCACCTGGGCCACCACGGCCAGGTCGTGGGTGATGTAGATGGCGGCGGTGTTGTACTGGCGGATCAGGGATTTCAGCAGGATCAGCACCTCGATCTGCGTGGTCACGTCCAGCGCCGTGGTGGGCTCGTCCAGCACCAGCACATCGGGGCGGCAGGACATGGCCATGGCCGCCATGGCGCGCTGCAGCTGGCCGCCCGAGGCCTGGTGCGGATAGCGGGCACCAAAGTTCTCGGAGTCGGGCAGGTCCAGCGCCTTGAAGAGCTGGCGCGCCCAGGCCTCGGCCTCGGGCCGGGTCATGAGCTTGTGGATCAGCGGGGCTTCACAGACCTGGTCCATCAGGGTGTGGGCCGGGTTGAAGGCAGCGGTGGCGCTTTGCGCGATATAGGCAATGCGCTTGCCGCGCATGCCGCGGCGGCCATCGGCATCCAGCGTGCGGATGTTCACGCCGCCTATCAGGATCTCGCCCTGGGCAATGTGCACGCCGGCACGGGCATAGCACATGCTCGAGAGGCCAATGGTGGACTTGCCGGCGCCGCTCTCCCCAATCAGGCCCAGCACCTGGCCCCGGTGGACGCGCACGTCCACGTTGTTCACGATGGCGCTGCCGCTCATGCTCTCCAGGCGCAGGCCCTTGATTTCCAGAATCAGTTCATCGCTCATAGCAGTTCCTTTTTTTTCTTGGATGTTCAGAGTTCGGCTTGCGCGCCGGAGGGGCGGGCGTCGATGGACAGCATCCAGTCCACCACCAGGTTGACCGAGACGGTGAGCAGGGCAATGGCAGTGGCCGGGTAGATCGGGGCCATCATGCCGAAGTTGATGGCGGCGGCGTTCTCGCGCACCATGCCACCCAGGTCGGCATAGGGCGGCTGTATGCCCAGGCCCAGAAACGACAGGCCGGCGATGAACAAAAAGTTAAAGCAAAAACGCAGGCCGAATTCGGAGATCAGCGGTGCCCAGGCGTTGGGCAAAATCTCGCGGCGAATCACCCACCACAGGCCCTCACCGCGCAGGCGCGCGGCCTCCACGTATTCCATCACGGTCAGGTTCATGCCCAGGGCGCGCGAGAGGCGAAACACGCGGGTGGAGTCCAGCACGGCAATGGTCAGGATCAGCACCGGAATGCTGGAGCCAAACACACCCAGAATGATCAGCGCGAAGATCAGGCCGGGGATGGACAGCATCACATCCACCAGGCGCGAGAAAAACATGTCCACCCAGCCACCCAGCACGGCCGAGACAAAGCCCAGCACAATGCCGATCAAAAACGACAGCAGGGTGATGGCCAGGGCCACACCAATCGTCATGCGGGCACCGTACATGATGCGGGTCAGCATATCGCGCCCGATCTGGTCAGCGCCCAAGAGCATCTTCATGGAAGGCTCGTCCCAGGTGCCGCCTACATTGGCCGACTGGCCGTAGGGCGCCAGCCAGGGCGTGAAGATGGCGACGAAGATAAAAATAGCGATCACGGTCAGGCCGAACCAGGCCAAGAGCGTGGGTTTGTTGCCAAAGATTTTCATGGGG